>JAGQQG010000120.1 GCA_020426325.1 Planctomycetaceae bacterium
TACTCGTGGATGCAAAGTTTCCAGCCTGCATCCGCGTCTCGAGAAAGGCTCCGGCATTCGAGGCGGTGACGCCGCCACTCGGAGCCGCTCTCATAGCACCTTCCTGAAGGATGATCGCATTCAGCTGGTTCCAGTATGTCAACGTGGCTGCACCGGGTGAGGTTGCGGCCACCGGCTGAGTCTGCGGAACGGTCGACTCGATCTCGGACCGGGATTGCGGTTCTCCCCGGACGATCAAGTTCTGTCGTGATTGCAGATCGGCCAACTCCTGTCGCAGGGCTGCCACTTCGAGCCGGAGTTTTTCAGCCTCAAGTTCACGTTGGAGTTGCTGTCGCTGCTCCGCAAGGTCCGACGCGTCCGTCGTTACCGAAGAATATGATGCAGTCGTGGCTGGATCCCCGACTGGCTTTGAGTTCGATGCCGTCGTCTGGACATGCGACGATCTCGTGCGTCCCACAATGAAGACGGAGCCGATCAGAATTCCCAGCAGGAATCCGGTCCCCAGGAGAGCCCAGGTGACCTCAGACAATCCGGCAAAAAAACCTGCCTGATCGGTTTCCGGCTCGGGAAGAGCCACATTCTCGTCCGTCGGGAGCTCGGTGTGCTGGTTCATGGTTCCGGTCGTAACGATGGAATCGGTTCTTGCCCATTGATGGGGATGAAACAGTACGGCGTTTGGCGAACTCTACCTCGCAAACCAAAGCCAAGCGTGCTGTTCTCCACCGCTCAGGAAAAGTCAGCCGAAGTCACGATATCCAACGGCCTGCCGCTTCACTTTCGCTTCGCAGACAGGAGCGACAGAGCCTCCGCCAGCACTTCGCGAACAAGCACTCCCATCTTGGGATGAGTCGGCTCGAAATCGACAGTGAGACCGACCTCGCGAATGGCCTCGCTGCAAGTGGGGCCGATGCTGCCGATCACACACGTCTCTGTCGCCGCCCGCCATTCGTCCTGCAACCCCAGTCGCTCTGCGACTTGAAGAACGTGCCGTACCTGCTGCGCGCTCGTGAACAGAAGCACGTCAAATGCTCCCTCGCACGTCTTCCGGATGGCAGACTCCAGTGGCCCAACATCGTCAGGGAGAGTCCACCGATAGACGGGCAATGATTTCACAGTCGCACCGCGCTCAACCAGACCCGCATGGAGTTCGTTACTCAACTCTCCATATTCCTGCACGGCGACGTGCTTGCCGGACAAGTCAATCTCCGCTGCATCCAACGTGGCAAGCAACTCTTTCCAGGTATTCGGCTCTGGAGCGCGATGATCCACGTGGACTTTCCATTGATTAAGGACCGCGGTTGGCTTCGGTCCCCGTACGACCGTGATACAGCGATCGATCGCCGCGAGAAGATCATCACGCGAGTGTTGGGTCTCAGCAATCTCCAGGAGTGCCGTGGCCCCGACACCGGTCAGAAAAATAACCACATCAATCCGACCTTTCAGCAGGTCGTCTGCAAAGGCAAACACCTCACTGTGATCGTCGCGATTGACCTCCTGCATGGACGGCGCGATGACAGCCTCACCGCCCTGTTTGCGGATGAGACCGGCCATTTCCTCAGCCCGCCGACTCTCAAAACTGCAAACTTGCAAGACACGTCCGGATGAGATCTGCTTGTGTTGTTCAATCATGAACAAATTGTAGCGTGTCACACCGCCGAGACGCCAAGGCGGCCCACGGACGATTGTGAGCCCAATTGACAATGGAACGATGGATGGTGCCCTGCCGGTAGCAAGGTCCGTATGTTCGGATGACACAGATAATATGCACCCCAGCCGACCCGGATGAGGGAATTTCTCGCGCTCCCGACGTCTTGGCAGTTTCCTCGTGCAGATGTCTGGGAACCACTCACGGACGTCGATATACTGAGCCGTTTGTTCACGAAACTATGAGGAATTCTCTCATGCCGGTCACAGCCGTCGTCGGCCTCCAATGGGGCGACGAAGCCAAGGGCAAGATTGTCGACTTACTCACCGATCAGCACGATGTTGTCGTCCGTTATCTTGGCGGCAACAACGCGGGACATACCGTCATGTTCGGCGGTGAGACTTACAAGCTCTCGCTGCTTCCGTCAGGGATTTTCCGCAAAGACGTGACCAACGTTGTCGCAACCGGCGTGGTCATCAATCCCAAAGCATTTCTCAATGAGATGACCACCCTGACCAGTCGCGGCGTGCAGATTGGAGAACTGCTGATTAGCGACAGGGCACATGTCATCTTCCCGCACCACATGTCGGAAGAAGCCGTCCTGGAAGAGAGCAGGGGAGACGACGCGATTGGAACCACGATGAGGGGCATCGGCACCTGCTACCGAGACAAGACTGGTCGCACTCATGCCATCCGCATGGGAGACCTCTACCGCCCCGAGTTCTTCCGTAAGCGGCTGACGGATGTCGTCACCCAGAAGAACACCATTCTCTCCGCACTCAATCCGAAGTTCGAACCTCTCGATGCGGCTGCCATCTTCGAGGAGTACCTCAGATACGCTGAACAACTCCGACCGCACGTCTGCGACACAACGGCATACCTGCACAAGGCGCTCAAGAGTGGCAAATCAATGCTCTTCGAGGGAGCTCAGGGAAGCCTGCTCGACATCGATCACGGCACGTTCCCGTACGTCACGTCATCCAACAGCAGCGGTTGTGGGATTCATGTCGGCAGCGGCGTCCCCGAGCGGGCCATCGACCGGATGATCGGAGTCGTCAAGGCATACACGACTCGTGTCGGCGGAGGTCCGTGTCCGACGGAACTCAAGGATGAGATCGGTCAGCACATCCGAGACGAAGGGCACGAGTACGGCACCGTGACCGGACGACCGCGACGCTGCGGCTGGTTCGATGCGGTCGCCACCGGTTACGGCGCCCGGATCAGCGGCGTCGATTGCCTCGCAGTCATGCTTCTGGATGTCCTCAGCAAGCTTGACGAAGTCAAAGTCTGCGAAGCCTACGAGATTGCCGGAGAGCGGACCACCGATTTTCCGTCACATGCAGATAACCTGGCAAAGGCCAAACCGGTGTATCGCACTCTCCCCGGATGGAAGACCGACATCACCGCCATCCGGAAACTCTCAGATCTGCCCAAAGAAGCCAGAGCCTATCTCGACGCTGTTGCGGAGTTGATCGAGTTCCCGGTCGAAATCGTCTCCGTCGGCCCCGACCGCGAACAAACCATGTTTGCCTAAAGTAGCCGTAACGCTCCGCGTGACGAGCGGATGAAGTGAAGACTCCCATCCAACAACTCGCACGCGTGCGAGCGTCAGCAACATCACGGCGGAGCGTGATGACTACTATGTCTCCGTCGGATATCCCGCGTTGTTCCAGCCGCTCCAGCCGCCGTCCATCGAGACGACGTTGGTGTAGCCCATTTTCTGGAGCGCGTCCGCTGCGAGGGCCGAGCGGTAACCGCCGCCACAATAGAGGACGATCGTCGCATCGACCTCGGTCACCGTGATCTCGATATCCCGTTCAATGATCCCCTTACCAAGATGAACAGCACCCGGCAGACGCCCCTTCGCGTACTCGCTCTCCTCCCGGACATCGACGAGAAAGAACGTCTCACCCGCGTCGATCCGCGCCTTCACCTCGTGCACATCACATTCCATCACGCGCGACTTCGCGTCGCTGACGATCTCCAGAAACCGCGGGGCATGATTCTTTGCCATTTCTCTGTTCCTTCTCGTGTCTGTCGCTTGTATCACACCGTAATGACCGCTTGCGGCTTAGCGACCGGAGTGCGGGTTGATCACGTCTCCCGTTGCCGCTAATCCGCAAGCGCCGATCTCGCGTTCAATTCAATTCGATCAACGTTGAATCGCCCCCAACTGTTGTTCACACGCAGCCACGACTGTCTTCTGTGCCGTGTCCACTTCCTCGCTCGTCAGGGTCCGATCAAGCGATCGGTAGGCGATCGACAGGACGTAGGATTTCTTGCCGACCGGAATCTGTTTGCCACGATACTGGTCGACGAAAGAGACCCGTTCCAGGAGTGGTCCCGCAGAGATCTGCACGATCCGTTCGAGTTCCTGCCAGGAGACTTTATCGTCCAGCAGGAAGTTGAGGTCCCGGTGCATGCTGGGGTACTGAGGCAGCGGAACGTACTGAGGTGTTCGTTCGAGGACGTCGATCAACGGCGCCATGTCAAGTTCGCAGGCCGTCACCGCATCACGCAGGTCGAGTTGGTCCGTCACGCTTCGATCGAGTTCTCCCAGCCAACCCCACGGCTGGCCGTTCAAATACACCTCCGCTCCTCGCCCTGCAGCAAACTGTGGAACGCTGGAGGGCTGTGCCGACACCTGGACCTCTGCGTTGATCGACCCAGCAATCACATCCAGGAGCCCACGCACGGTCGCGAACGAGTCACCCGTAACCAGACTCAGCATGGTCGGTTGAGTCGACGGGTCCTTTGGTTGTGCGGCGAGGTACACGCTGGCGATCTCGAACAAGCGGGCATTGAAGATTCCCTGCCGCTCGTTCTCACGACGGCTGACCAGCAGACTCGGGATCAGACTCTGTCGCAGGATGTTCTCATGCTTGCGAGAGGAGTGTTCGACGCTCAAAGGCTCTGTGTTGCTTCGCGGAGTGAACAGGTCATACGTTTCCCGGCTGACGAAGCTCATCGTGACAGCCTCGAAATACCCCGCAGCAGTCAAGACATCGCTGACACGGTCTCGCACCACATCGCGGGGAGCGTCGACCGTTGCGACAACTGGAATGACGACATCCTCCGGAACATGGTCGTACCCGTGAATGCGACCGATCTCCTCGATCAGGTCACACTCGCGAGTCAGGTCGCGTCGCCAGGGGGGCGCGACGAATGCGGCCATCTCGTCAGACGGTTCGCCGACGGGTGTCATTCCAAGATTAGCGAGAATGCGGATGCACTCCCTCGGCAAGATGTTGATCCCCAACAGACGCGCGATTTGAGAGAACCGCAGCACAACGGCATCAGGTTCCCACTTCGGGATCTCTCCCGCGATGACAGGTTCATCGAGCAGGATGCCGCCGGATGTCGCCAGGATCAACTCGCAACAGCGGTTGGATGCCCACAGCATCTGTTGCTCATTGATCCCACGCTCGAAACGGTAGGACGAGTCGCTAAACAGGCTGAGCTTCCGGGCCGTCCCACGAATGGAGAGCGGGGCGAAGTTCGCGACCTCGATCAACACATTCTGCGTGCGATTGCTGATCTCCGTCGACGCGCCCCCCATCACCCCGCCGATGGCGACCGGGTTCTTCGCGTCCGCGATCACGCACATGTCGGTCGTCAGCGGGTAGGTCTTGTGATCGATCGCCTCAATTTTCTCGCCTTCACGAGCACGGCGAACGACAATGCGTTTGCCGTCCAGCTTGTCGAAGTCGAATGCATGCAGCGGTTGCCCGCACTCCATCAGCACGTAGTTGGTAATGTCGACAATGTTATTGATCGGCGTGATACCCACCGTGCGAAGCCGTGACTGAATCCATTCCGGACTTGGGCCGACCGTCACTCCCTTGATGACCCGCGCCACATACTGCGGACAGAGGTCCGGGCACTCAATCTCAACGGAAGTCACACCGGCCGTCTTCTCAGCACCCGTGGACACCTCCGCCTCCGGGATCGTCAACGGCTGATCGAACAACACGCTGACCTCGCGCGCGATGCCAATGTGCCCCAGACAATCGGGACGATTGGATGTCACTTCCAGGTCAATGGCAGTGTCGCCCTCAACGTCCTCGAAGCTTTCAAGATTCAGTCCGCTCATCGTCAGCCGGTGAGTCAATTCACCGATCGACATGCCGAGGGGGACGTATTCGTTGAGCCAGTTGTGTGAGATGATCATGGTTCGTTGCGTCTTGGCGAGCGGGGGACGTCAGTCCCCTGATTCTATCGATGTGTTTCGGAGTTTACCGCGTTCTCTTCGTGAGCAGCCAGCCGAGGTTTCAATCACCGTTGAATGAAAGAAGTTCGGCCATCATCACTGGGGACTTACGTCCCCCGCTCGCCGACCTGTTCCCACGCAGGTTCGTCAATGTCAGCGCGGTGGGGCATCCATAGCAGGGCGACGTTCTCGACGTCGATGTCGGATTTGCGGGGTTTGATTTCGTACGGTTCGATCTCGATCGTCTCGGCGTCGAACTCCGCTTTGATCTGATCGATTCTCTCATCTAATTCCAACTTCAGTCCTTTGACATCACTTTCCAGTTCTTGAATGTCCTCCTCCGCTTCTCCTATGTCAGTGTATTGCTCTGATGCACGAGACCCAGATCGAACCGCTGTTCCGAATCGAGAAGCTTTTGTTGCGATGCTAGATCTTCGACTGGCCAACCCAGCAATAGCCGTAATCAGTGAAGCTACCGTTGAGAGGACTGCACTCCAAGATTGATTACTCTCCTGTTCTTTCTTCTGCACCGCTTTTCGAAGTCGCTTCTGGACCTTCGCTATTCGTTCGCCAAAGTCTGTCCGGATCTTCTCAACCTCGAGATCCCGCATCTCACGGGCATCTTGCCTGAGCTCGACGCGGAAGTCTCCTTCGCTTTGTCCGGGCTTTGAATACTTTCCCAGCTTCGGACAGTAGAACAGGCTGACACGCTCATTGCGATAGAGTTCGTCCTTGAGAGCCGACTTCCATTCGGTGTACTTCGTCGACTTTGTGAGGTCACTGGGCAACTCGACGAAGCCCGCCTCCGGCAGCGGGTTGCGATCAAGTTCATTCGCCGTCAACGCAAGCGATTCTGCGTCTGGCCAGGGGTTGGCCCGCATACGACTGTCCGCGCGGACAAATCGGAACACGGTCCGAGACTCGCTGACGTTCGACTTGCTGTCATCAAAATGGACGCCCCCATATCCCACGAGTGCCGGCTCATATCGGATGGGAGCCTCACGAGGCACGGCCCGATCGACCGGCAGATAGAGTTGGTCAATCTTTGATGACAGGACAGGCGGGCGAGTCTCCAGTCCAGGGTTGACGGATGCCGCAGCAGCAGGGGTCGACGGGGCGACCGGAGCGGCGGCAGCAGTCGCGGTCGGCAAGACGGGTGTGGGCGAAGTCGCCAGCTTGCGATCCGCCATCAGCCTCACGATCTGCTCGCGAGTCATCGGACCGCTGAGATAGGACAGAGCCCAGCGTGTTTGAAAGACGACCGGCTCATCTTCGTGTACGTTGTTCAGCAGAAACACGCGACTGCCAACTCCGGAGAGAATCTGTTCCATGCGGGATCGATCGAACTGCATGCCCGCATTGGCCGATGCACCTTCGAGTCCGTCCAGCACGCGCATCTTGTCTCGTTCGGTCTGCAGTCGTCCCAGGAACCATGTGCCCGCGTTGGACAGGGCCTTATAGTCGAGGTCGACAGGGTTCTGGGTCGCGAGCACGAGTCCCAGGCCGAACGCACGGGCCTGTTTGAGCAGCGTGAGTAAGGGCATCTTCGAGGGCGGATTCGCGGTTGGCGGCAGATAGCCGAACACCTCATCCATGTAGAGCAGGGCACGCAGGCTCGACGTGCCCGACTGGGTACGCATCCAGGCAGTCACTTCGTTCAGCAGGATCGTCACGAAGAACATTCGCTGCTGATCGGAGAGATGAGCAATCGACAGGATGGATATGCGCGGCTTGCCTTCGGGAGTATACAGCAGTCGTTGAATGTTCAGCGGCTCTCCCTGCATCCAGCCGGAGAAGCCGGGCGATGCGAGCACGTTGTTGAGCGTCATCGCCAGTTGCATCCGGTCGGCAGGCGGGAAGATCTGATCAATGTCCATGATGCCGATCTTGTGGAACGGCGGCGACTGGATCTCATAGATCAACGATGCCATGTCGAGGTTCTTCCCCGCTCGCCATACGTGGTCCAGAATGTTCGACAGCAGAATGTGCTCACGGCTGCGAATCGGGTCAGCGTCGAGATTGAGCAACGTGCACAATCCGGAAGCCGCACCGCTGACACGCTCGCGCATCGCATCCATGCTGTTGAGCACTGCTGGCGGCGGGGCGTCAAGCGATTTGAGCACCGTCAGTTGCAACCCCGCATCCGAACCGGGGGTGTAGATAGCAACATCGGCAGCATCCCGCAGCTTGCGGATACGTTCCGGCTGCTGACCCCAGTCGGCAAGTCCTCGCTTCCAGAGTGACGCCCGGTCGGCAGCAAACTCGTCCTGCGTCATGCCTTTCCGGGCAGCCTCATCTTTCTCGACCCACGGCCTGAAGTCGGAGGATTGCAGGTCCGGGAAGTTGAGCATCAGGTTGCCCATGTCCCCTTTCGGATCGATGACAATGGACGGGATGCCGTCGATGGCCGCTTCTTCGAGCAGCGTGACGCCGAGCCCCGTCTTGCCACTACCCGTCATGCCGACGATGACCCCATGCGTGGTGAGGTCCTTCGAGTCGTACAGGATGACATCGTCCCTGATCTCCCCGGCCTGCATGTCATACGACTTGCCGAGGTAGAACGCCCCAAGTTTTTCGTAGTCGATCATGTTGGGTTGCGGGTTGAGAGTTGGGAGCTACCCTCTCCCCCGGAGGGAGAGGGACAGCTTCACAAGTGCAGCGCCGAGGAAGCAGGGTGAGGGGGGAGTTGCGTTACAAGTTCCGTGTAGACAGCACGATAGTCGACAGTTACAACGCACGCAAACCTGTCCTCCGGCCGCATGTTTCCCGGTCTGGGGCGGGCTTCGGACTCATTCGACATTGTCAATCTGGAGGACAAACAATGACACGATTCCTGTTACTCGCACAGGATGCTTCAGCTCCCGCAGGTGATGCGGCCGAGAGTCCGATCAAACTGACCACTCCTGAGGACGCCGTTTCACAACTGACGGCCTTCAAGGATCAGGTGATCGAATACTTGCAGACAAACGGTCTGCAATTGCTGATCAATATCGTGTCAGCAATCGTGATCTACTATGCGGGGAAGATCGCTGCTGCAATCCTCACCCGCATGCTGGGGCGCGTTCTCGCGCGGGCCAAAATGGACGAGATGCTCGTCCGCTTTCTGACCAACATCATTTACTACCTGCTGCTGGCAGTGGTGGCGATGGCCGCACTGGAAAGGCTTGGCGTGGAAACGACCTCCTTCGCTGCCGTCATCGCAGCTGCCGGTTTTGCGGTGGGAATGGCCCTGCAGGGGTCACTGGGGAACTTCGCTGCCGGGGTTATGCTGATCGTGTTCCGTCCGTTCAAGATGGGTGACTTTGTCGAAGCGGGGGGCGTCATGGGTACGGTTGAGGAAATTGCCCTGTTCAGCACGATTCTCAAGACACCCGACAACCGGCGAGTGATCGTTCCCAACGGCGAGATCACCAACGGGGTCATCACAAATAACTCTCACAATCCCACGCGCCGGATCGATCTCGTGATTGGCTGTGCCTACGGCGACGACCTGCTCGCAGTCAAATCGTTCCTGAACGACGTGATCGACGAAGACCCGCGCATTCTCGACGATCCTGAACCTCAGGTTGCCGTCAGTGAACTGGGCGAGAGCAGCGTCAACTTCATCGTCCGCCCCTGGGTCAAGACATCCGACTACGCTGACGTGAAGTACGCCCTGACCGAACGCATCAAACTTGGCTTCGACCAGCGCGGGTTCAACTTCCCGTTCCCAAGCCGGGATGTGTACACGCACGCAGCGGGATAGGATGTGTCGATCGACGGCAAAGCCGTCGGCTTGGGAGTGTGCATTACT
This sequence comes from Planctomycetaceae bacterium, assembly GCA_020426325.1. Lineage (GTDB taxonomy): Bacteria > Planctomycetota > Planctomycetia > Planctomycetales > Planctomycetaceae > JAHBXU01. Next base: position 9,649 of record JAGQQG010000120.1, read on the forward strand.
TGTCGAGCACCTGAATGCGAATGTCGCGCCAGCGGACTTGTTTGCCGACCTTGGACTCGCTGTTACCGATGCCGTGGACCTGGAGGGCGATAATGCCCTTGGGGGTCATGTCGTCTTCGAAGTCGGCGCGGAGTTCGCCGTTGAGGTAGGTCTTGATGGAGTTGCCTTTGCACTCGATGCGGGTGAGGTTCCAGCCGTGGACGTTGGTGAGCTTTTGGCCTTGTGTTGAGAACTCGGATTCATCGCCGCCGAGGAGTCCGGGGTACAACCAGCCGCGACGGGCTTCGTCGTAGACGCCGACGGACCACATGCGGTTCCGTTCGGGCTCGACATCGATCTCGGACTGATAACCGTGCACACGGTCAGCAGGCATCTTGCGTGTTGCTCCTTCTTTTCCGGTGACTTCGGTGTCCTCATCAAAGAACTCGCTGCGAAACTGAATGCCCGAGTTCAGCACGGGATCGACTTTCCACCAGCACTCAAAGATGAAGTCGCCGTACTCCTCCGTCGTGCAGAGGAAGCTGTTGCCCGTATCGGGAACGGACGTGCCGACGATGCAGCCATCTTCCACGGTGTACTTCGCTTCGCCGCTGTGTTGTTCCCAGCCGTTGAGTGTCTCGCCGTCAAACAGAGACTGCCACGGACTGTTCCGATCATCATCAGCAAGCAGACGAGCAGGGGAAAAGAAGTGACTGGCGAAAAGGGCAATGACGTACAATCGAAAAATGGTCATGGAGTCTTGATCTCAATTCAGAGGTGAGTGGTGAGTTTCGTTCGGTCCGTTTGACAGATGCATCTTTCCTCCATGATGCTGTTTCTTACGTCACTTGCCAAGTCGCCTGCCATGACTCGTCATCGTCGAGAACTTGTTCTCTTCCAGTGTTGACGCATCAGCCAAGTTGCGTTCAAATCTGCTGAAGAGGGTCATTGGTCGACAGGCCTGTTTTGAGAATGGTCGTTCACATTCGCGCATTGTGATTCTCGAACAAACCGTGTCCATTCTGTGAGTTCATCGACCGACACTCGTTGGAAAGACAATTCATGCCCGCATCTACATGCGATTACTGTGATCAACCTGCCGTCATCCACGAGACGCAATCTCGTGCGAGTGTTGTGAAGATCCGGCATCTCTGTCGTAAGCACGGTCTGGGCATGTGGAGGTCAGCCGTCGATCCGGCGATCGAGCTAGCCATGCGCGCTGGCAAGAAGCCCTCCCTGAAGACGGTCCCCGCAACAACTCCCGTCGAGTTCAAGCGTCACAAGAGTGGCCACTGATTTACGCCGAGGCTGTTCACATCCACGGCAATCGCATGTCAGATGTAGCTGAATTCGCCAGAATTCAGACAATTCGTCGCTACTCCGCACACAGTCTGAACTCTGGCGAGTTCAGCTACGGAAACGAAATCACCGTTTCTTAGGGAACTTCGACGTCTTGAACATGCGATTGCCGCGTGTTCACATCCAATCTTGCGTCGAATGCCCGAACGCCAGTCCGTCATGGTGAAGAGTTGTCCCCTTCAACCTCTGGGATAACACTCAGGTGTCATCGCTGGCTGCTGATGGTTCGCCCACGTCCTCGGGTTTAAGGCTTTCCACGGGATCAACAATTGCAATCACTGTCTGCCCCGGTTTGGGGGACAATTTCTCGTCCGTGGTGACGACCCTCAATTGTCCGCCTTCGCCAATCACAAATAGCAGGATGGCGGTCCCTGCATATCTTTGCTGAAACGCCTCGTAATCGAACTCCTCCGTGAGCTTGGTGGTCTTGACCGTTGACCCATGTTCGAATCGTTCGTTCAGCCGCTGGTTGGTGATGTCTTCTCCAAACAGAAATCTCGCTCTTACACTTTGCGATGCCGCTTCCTGCCGCTCGGATCGTCTCCGCGGAAAGAGTTGAAACACCTCCGCACGGCCAAAGAGTCCTCTCAGATTCAAAGCGGCCAGTGAGTTCACTTCGTCGTTGGGTGTCATGGCCAGAAAACGCCCGATGCCTCCAAGATTAAGATTCTCGAGCAGGCGTTCGGAGAGGATGTTTCCTTCAGACGTGGGCAGACCTTCCATGCGGGCCGTTTGAATGTTCCAGTGGTTGAGGTCCACCAAGAGGACCTGAAAGCCAGCATTCTGGAGTGCATGAGCGATCGCACGCACCCCCGCATGTGCCCCGGCAATCAAGACCCCCTGAGGATTTTCAACGGCCAGTCCCAGTTTCCGGGCGAGAGCAAAAGCAGTGAAGCCGTAGACACAGACGGTTCCGATAATCACGAGGAAAGTTGCCGGCACCAGTCCGGTTCCGTCGTCACCCATTCTCAGAGCGAACACCGACGACACGGCAGCAGCCACGATCCCCCGTGGCGCGAACCATGACAGGAAGACCTTCTCCTGCCAAGTCAGACTCGACGAGTATGTTGAAAGCCACACCGAAAGCGGTCGCACGATCAGAATCACCCCTGCCAGAAAGACCGCACCACGCCAGCCCAATGAGTTAAACGCGTCCAGGTTCAGTCGTGCTGACAGGAGAATGAACAAGCCCGATATCAACAGCACGCTCAAGTTCTCTTTGAACTCGAGAATGTGTTCGATGTCGATCCCCGGGAAATTCGCGAGAATCACCCCCATCACGGTAACCGCGACGAGTCCCGATTCGTGCTGTACGAGGTTGGAGGCGGTGAAGGCAGCAATCACAAACATCAGTGTGATGGGATTCTGCAAATGATCGGGAAGGGCATGTCGTCGGAGGAGAGTACCCAGGACCAAGGCAGCGACCGCCCCGATGCCCCCTCCAGCAATGACAGTTTTCATTAAGCCGAGCGATGCTGATATGAGTGCGTCGCTGAACGCGGACATCGAGCCATCGGCAAGCCAGGTGTCCCGCGCGCCGGCACCGGCTTCAAACACAAGCACTGCTAAGACCGCACCAATCGGGTCGATCACGATCCCCTCCCAGCGGGCGATCGAACCAACACGTCCAATGGGGCGAATCTGACGGAGCAGGGGGCCGATGACCGTTGGCCCAGTAACAACAAGAATCGCTCCCAGCAGCAAGGCCTTCAGCCAGCCAAAACCCAGAACAAAATGTGCCAGAAACGTTGCAGTAACCCAAGTAATCACGACGCCGATCGTGAGCAGACTCGTCAGCGCACCTCCAATTTCGCGCAACTCACGAAATCGAAGATTGAGACTCCCTTCAAACAGGATGACTGCAACAGCCAGCGAGACCGCAGGGAAGAGCACGTCCCCCAGCATCGCGTCCGGATTCAGGAAGTGAGTCACCGGTCCTGCGATGATGCCGAATGCCAGCAGAAACAGGATCGATGGCAGTCGCAGCCATGAACCAATCCATTGTGCAGCGATGCCCAGCAGAAACAGGGCAGCCAGCGCCACACCGAAGTTTTCACCGTGTTCCATGGATGGTACAGACGTCAGCAGTCACAAATCCGGAAGGCAGCAACTTATCACGCTCCCCTGACGCCTGACAATCCACGCGGCTATCGCGTGACGAGCGCCTTCATCTCGCGCACAGCCTGAGTGAAGCCGACCATCACAGCCCTCGCGACGATGCTGTGCCCGATGTTCAACTCGCATAAGTCGGGGATGTCAGCAATGCGGGAGACGTTGCGGTAGGTCAGCCCGTGTCCCATGTGCAGAACCAACCCCTGACGGACTGCATGGGCCCCGGCTTTCACGAGCGTCAGGAATTCCTGTTCCTGAGTCTTCGGATCTTCGGCGTCAGCATATCGCCCCGTGTGCAGTTCGACAGCTGACACACCCAACTCATGGGCCGCATCAATCTGCCGCTCATCCGGATCGATGAAGAGGCTCACCTCGATGCCGCCATCGGCCAGACGTTTGGCATATTCCTGAACCCGAGTCAGATTCCCGATGACATCCAAACCTCCCTCGGTCGTGACCTCTTCCCGTTTCTCCGGCACGAGCGAGACCTGTCCCGGCCGGACATCGAGGGCAATGCGTGTCATCTCTTCAGTGGCTGCCATCTCCAAATTCATTTTGACCTGCACGGTCTCCTTCATTACCCGCAGATCGCGATCCTGAATGTGTCTGCGGTCTTCGCGAAGATGCAACGTGATGCCGTCTGCCCCTCCTAACTCAGCAAGCGCCGCTGCCCAGACGGGGTCCGGTTCGATAGTCCGTCTCGCCTGACGGACGGTGGCGACGTGATCAATATTGACGCCCAGGGCTGGCATGCGAGAACTCCTGTGGGTGGTTGAGAGTGGAGTGTTGAGAGTTGCGAGTGCCGGGTCAAGAGTGGGGTTGCCCGACGGTCAACGATGTGACATCGTACGTCGCACCAGGGTTCAGGCGAATACTCCCGGAGTCCAGCATTGCCGACAGAGCAAATCTTCATCGGACTGACGACCGCAGCACTCTGCGGAGTCGGGCTCTATCGTGAGTTCTGGTTTCTCAGCGAAACGAACAAGGGCCAATGGCTCACCAGAAACTTCGGTTTCAGCACGGCCCTGTGGATTCTCCGCGGACTGTTCACCGTGGGAGTGATCTTCGGCCTGTCGCTCGCACTGGGGATCGTCAACCCGATCCGTTGGGATTAGCCGACAATCGTTCGATGCTCCTGAGCGAGAGCCTTCACGCCGACAATACTCACCATCTGTGACCACCAGAGACGGCTTCACAGGTCAAGTGGCCATTCTTCGACGTCAGTCCCCGGGCCACGTTCAACCCGATAGGCTCCAGAGGATTCCTCCAGCCGGACAATCTGCCAGGGAGCCTGATCCACAAAGTGCACGCCCACGCAGTCGTCGATCGCAATTCCTGATGGGATGCGACCTTCCGAGAGTAACCGGTGATAGGCCGGTCGACGGTCAGCTTCGCCGTTGTAATGAGGACAACAACTGCCGGGAAGGAAACCAAGACAGTTCAGCGACTCCAACCGGCCGGCGTAGGAATCAGTGACGCCTTGCTCGAACCAGCAGATGGCTCCCGCACTCCAGCCACAAAGCACTGTGCCCCCGTCCCACGCGTCGCGGAGCAGGGCCGGAAGGTCCCACTCTCTCCAGACAGCCAGCATGCTCTTCGTATTGCCTCCGCCAACGAGGATGACATCCTGAGCTTTGACCCACTCAGACACATCCGGAGTCCGTGCAAACAGCGGCAGGTGCGACGGCTCACAGATTAGTCCTGCAATGATTTCCTCAAACCGTTGCACGTATGTTGGGGCATCCCCGCTGGCTGTGGCGATGAAGCCAACTTTCGGCCGCGACGTGTCAGCGAGCTTGAGGCAATATTCCAGCAGCGGGCCGTTATCACGTTCGCGACTCAGTCCCCCCATCGCGACGATGTGGCGCCCATGTGAGTCTCGGTCGGCAAGCATACGACTTCAGGCTGTTCGTGAGAAAACTTTGGAGCGTCACGAGTTTCACCAGGTAAACTCGAGCCCCCCGGTGACTCCGTGAGCGAACAGACTGTCGGTCGTGTCGAGATTGAGCGTTGAGGGATTCGTGACCAGACTTCCTGTCCGCTTGACCTGCTCGGGGGCGACAGCAATCCCGTGGGCGAGGAACAGTTGATATCCCAGTCTTAAGGCAACGAACTGGTTGATGTGATACACGCCCTCGAGACCGGCTTCTGCCAGCAAAGCCGGGTCGGTTCGCGAGTCATGAGCCTGACCCAGTACCGTATTCCCAAGGAGTAACTGCGAATCGCCTTCGACCTGATTTGCATACCATCCCAGTTTTCCAAAGGTGTCGAGGCTGAAACGTCCTCGCGTGTAGAGAGGAGCCTCCAGGCCAACCTGCAAACCATACAGGTTGTTACTTGTGTTAAAGCTTGTGAAGGACGGATTTGCCGGAGGAAGCCCGTTAACCTGCAGGTTCTCGTCGATCTCTGCCCAGCGGAAACCGATCAGCCAGGTAATGTTTCCGGCCTGCTTGCGAAGGTTGATCTCAGCGGTCTGCAGACTTGACGTGTACTCTGAGCCAAAGTCCGCACCGAAGTTCCCCGTCACCGGATTTGTGAGATACCTCAGAGCTCCAGGATTGGGATTGGGGGTGAAAGCACTCTCGCTCCACTCATCGATCCACAGATAGCGAAACTCGACTCCGGTGGTCGGATTCAAATGGTAGATCAGGTTCGTATCGATACCCGGCTGGAAGCCGAAATCATACTGATCGCCCTTGAGCAGAACCTGATTGGTATTCGAGTTCGCCACAATCGCTCCGTTACCGGTCTGCGTGCGCTGCATATACACAAACTTCACGTTGCTCGTGAAGGTCGGGCAGGGATTGCAGAACACCTGATTGAGGTCACACGCGGAGCGACTTTCGCAGCAATCTGACGAGTGGCCGAAGGGAAGACCCAAGCCCGCCTGGATGGAATCCACACTCAGCAGAGTTCCACAGATCGCCGTCATGATTGACAGCGTGAAGCGACAGTTCCTGACCATGAGTTTCCCTCGATGGAAAAAAGTGTCCAACAACCTCCAGGGAGTGACTTCTGCCACCCTGTCGAGACACGTCGGGACGCTGAGCATTCAACGATGCCACTCGTCACCGACTCACCTCATCGTCCCGTTCATCGAGCCTGCAACATCAAACCGTGCGGTCGTGTCACACTCAATCCGACATGATTGATGAGAAAAAATGATCGAACCTGTCGTATCGCTACACTTTGAAGTGAAAACCGTCACAAATGCAGGCAACGCACACCGGCTTGTGCCAGATGAACACATTATCCCAGTGCACGCTGTGCGATTGGGCACGCCAGATACGACAAAAAAATTCTCCTGACCCGCAAAGTCGACCATCACCTCTCAACCGTAAGGCCCTCACCGCCTCAGCAGACCTGCAGGAACATCACTTTCACCAGCATCTCGCTCGACATCCTGCACATCTCTGCCTGATCGGAATCAGATTTGCAAAATCCCGATGCAGGCCGGCCAAGTGGCTGGGACAACCGTTTGTTTCTGCCAGGATCAGAGGAGACTTCATGGCAACGTACATCACGTCGATCAAGTTTACGCAGCAGGGAATCAAGGACATCGACCACTCCACCAAGCGTGCAGCCACCTTCAAAGCAGAGGCGAAGAAGCTGGGTGTCAAGGTCAAGGACATCTTCTGGACACTGGGAGACCAGGATGGCGTGCTCATCCTGGATGCCCCGGATGACGAGACGGCAACGGCCGCACTCCTGCATCTCGGGATCATGGGCAATGTCCACACCTCAACCTGCCGCGCCTTCACGACCGCAGAAATGGAGGCCGTCGTCGGCAAGGTCCACAAAGAGTGAACTCCTGTTGGATCGTCCGACCTGAATTGACACGTTGCGTGGCATGCTCACACGCCAACAGGCGAGTGAGCATGCTGGCTTTTATGAGCGCCCGCTTTCGTGCAAGCGCGTGGCCCCGTGCGACCAGACCTGCACCCGCATCGGATTCGACTTGGCATTGGGCATGAAGGTGAGGTCATGGGCAAGCTTGAGGAGGCCAGAGCGGACATGGTCTGGTTCAGCTGCGATCATGGTGTCTCAGGTCGCGCAAGAATCGCCAGGCTGATTCACGCCGTCCACTCGACGCATCCCGAGTCCTGCGTTGAGGTTGACCATCAAGAAATGCCGACTTATTCTCGATGCGGATTGTTGAGAGATAAACAAGTTCGGCACACGGGAAGCGCATATGATACGTGATGTTCAAGGCCATGATGCAGGTGCGATTTGCACGATCTACAATCATTATATTCAGACGTCTGTAATCACCTTTGAAGAGGAGCCTGTTTCCACCGCTGCAATGCAAAACCGTATCGATGAGGTGACGGGAAGCCTTCCATGGATTGTCTTTGATTCCGGAGAGACCGTAATCGGATACGCCTATGCCACCAAATGGAAAAGTAGATGTGCTTATCGCTATTCAGCAGAAAGTACGGTTTATTTATCCAATGGAGAAATAGGGAAGGGCATTGGCACGCAACTCTACAAGCCACTGATATGCCGACTTCAACTACTTGGCCTTCATAGCATTATAGGCGGAATCGCCCTTCCCAATCCCGCAAGTGTAGCTCTACATGAGAGCCTCGGATTTGAGAAAGTCGCCCACTTCAAAGAGGTTGGATGGAAGATGAATCGCTGGGTGGATGTCGGCTATTGGGAGCTGATCCTACAAGATGCCGAACAAGGCGCTCAACCAGACGCCTTCGGCGCTGGTTAGCTTGAACGTTATCGGGCTCGGAGGCATCATTGGGTGTTCGCGAATCAGTCCTGGATGCACTTGAAATGCTCGCTCAACCGAGCGCGCAGCTGCAATATGAAAAATCACTGGTGCATTCTGGGCATGCTCCGACGGAATTGGTCTCTGTTTTCTGCGACGATCTCTTCAATCCAAAAAACGAGACCTTTACGTCGGCATTTTCCGCCGATGAATTGAAGGGGCTTGCACATCTTTACGGACTCCTTGTTGAAACGGCAGATTCGAACTTTCCGGACGTTACAGCTATGCTCAAAGATCCAACATGGCGGCGTGTGGTCGATGTTGCGCAGCAACTCCGCGGTAGAATGGCAGATGCCCGATAACAAACGGATGCACCGAAGTGGCGATTGTTGTGCGTTTTGAAAATGGATCATCGATCATCGCCACTCGGTGATCCTGGTCGTTAGCTGGCAAAGAACAGGGTCGGACAGTTGAGTGAAACCAGTTCAATCAATGACGTCCAGTATCTGCCCCACAAACGACGTGCGATCGGCTCCAGCTACTTTATCCAGCAATCTCCGGGTGCCGAACTGCTGGGCGGTCTCGAAGTAGTTCTTCGATCGCCGGAATCAGACGTCGGACAGATCGTGGTCAGCAACAGTCTCTGGCAGTCAGACGAGACACGCGAAGACATTGATGATTACCAGAAACAAGCCGTTGATGGGATCCACGCCTACGCCTCAGAACACGAAGTCGATCTCACACAATTCGATGTGGAATTGCGAAAGTTCATCATCCACGATGTGGACTCACATCCTCGCCTCTATTACTTCACCGCGCAAAATGCGCTCCAGTCTGCTCTGTCGTCGTGGTTTCATCCCTCATTGCGGATACCTGACTCCTGAATACGCACGTAAACTGAAGCTCGAACAAGCCAGCTAACAATACAATGCACCGGAGTTGCCGTCCGGGCCGAATCTGAAATCAACGTCACTGGCGGCAACCCGGTGATTGTGGAAGTTACACCCAAGACCTGATGCTCAACCTAGCGCCGATTTTCGAGAAAGCGATTGATGCATGCGACGAATTCGGCGATCACCTTCGAGTCCCACCGTTACCCGTTGCTGTTTACATGATGCAGCGTGACGTTATAAACCACTATCGTTACGCTGCGACTCACTACTTCCCGATTTCTCTGACTGAACCCTACCTTCAAGATTCGTCGCTTGGTCCACCTTTCACAAAATGGGCAAAGTTCACGAACGATGACTTCGATCTCCTGTCATTCACCTGCATCACACTAATGCGGTACACGAGCCGGCTGGTATACATGACCGTTTACCCAGGGCTCGAAGCTGCCGGACGTCTTCGAGAGACCAAGGAACGCTGTGATGGCTTAACATCGCCGATCTGTGAATACAACTACGCGGCAAAGACAATCGGCATTCGCGTTAACGAAGACCATACGTTGACAATCTCTCGATTTGGCGACGAAATCGAAACGGAGACGCTTGCCATCGCCGATCGGACTATCTTGGGATCAATTCGGGATCAATGCCTGACCGAGGCTGATTCACTCGAATCATTGAATAACAAATTCTCAAGAATCTGTGGTAACCTGATGCGTAATCACCAACCCAACACTCCATTTGACGCCCTGCACGAATCATTTTGGGTGTAACAATCGCATGCAACGGAGCCGGCGGTCGGGTCGGTTTTGAAATCAACGCGTATCGCGCCGGCCCGCTGATGCGTGGCGATCTGCGGTGAGGGTTAGTTCCCGTCATGGAACAAGACTGGCGTCCGGATTTCGAACAGGCGATTGGGGAGACTTTTGGCGATCATGTCTCCCCGCAGGGTGGCCCGACCGGAATCGGTCGGTTGCCAGAGGCACAAGACGAATGTCACTATGCGAACGATCGTTGAAGAATTGTCGGACGCGGAGGGTGCAGCGTCCTGTCGGCTTCGCGACCCAGCCTTGGCATGCTCCCCGAATTTTGATCCAGATGTTATGAGAGTCAACAGACCGATGATGGTCGAAGGAGACTCTGATGA
>JAGQQG010000121.1 GCA_020426325.1 Planctomycetaceae bacterium
CCGGGGGCCAGTGGAAAGTGGGTGAAGTCGGCCGTCTTCATTTCGTCGACCAGTTCGTCGACCCACGTGTAGAACTTGCCGTAGCCGTCAGCACCCGGCAGGGCAAAGTCCGGATGGAACGTGAGCCCGCTGAGCCCGACTTCCTGATTGCCGTTGAGCGTGTCGGTGATTCGGTCCGTGATATCCAGGAACGGAGTCCCCAGCAGCGTGCCGTTCTTGATCACATGCACATAGCCGATCTGATCGGAGACGAAGACACGCCCGCTGCCGTCACCCGCGTTCACCACCCGGCTCGGCGACACCAGCCCTTCGGCCACCTTGATGACACGCACGGTGATGTCCCCAAACTGGATCTGCTCCGGGATGGGGTTGTTGGGATCGAAATCGTTGAACCGCTCGAACGAGCCGATGTCGATGCGCGGCCCCGCCAGACCGTCCCCGTCCAGCACCCGCGGGCCGCCAGCCTGATCGGTCGTGCGAGTGATGATGTCATCGAACGAGTAGTACATCGTCAGACTGCCGGTGACCTGCGGCAGACCAGTCGGACTCGGCGGCACCGTCGCCAGCGTCATCACCTCCGGCCCACTCAGAGCCCGTGAGAACAGATAGAACTCATCCATCTCACCGGTAAACGGACGAGCCCCCGAGGTCGTCGAGCCGATGCGTGCTCCCGAATCCCAGTCGCTGCCAATGGCGTTGTTCAGAAGTGACGGACCACTGAAGATGGAGGTGCCGTTGATGTAGACCACGACCTGATTGGTCGACTGGTTGTACGTGGCTGCGAAGTGGAACCAGGTGTCAAACGGGGCACTGCCGCCGGTGAAATCGATGATGTTATTGCCCGCATTGTCCCGCAGCGTGAATCGCACGTTGCCGTTGTCGAGGATCTCAGCGTGAATAATGAACTGATTGCTACCGGTCTGGCTGGCGAAGATTGCATGCCGAAAACCCGTGTGAGTGAGCTTGGCCCAGGCGGCAATTGTGATCGCCGTCGTAGGAATCTGACCGGCAGGGATCTGATCCACATCAACCGCGAGAAAATCATCCGCCACATCGCCGACTCCGCCGGGGAAATGGGCTCCGCGTCCCAGCACACCTTCACCGGAGACCATATTTCCGACGATCGATGAGTTGTTGTTGTTACCCGACAGGTCAGCGACGTTGTTCTTGCCGCCGTCGATAGCCACGCTGCCGGGTTGCAGTGCGTGCGTCATTGATGTCCCGCCATTGTCCGCGAGCGGGGCGAGCTTGGGATTGATCGGACTGCTCACGGTCCCGATGAACTCATCGCCACCAAAACCGGTCGCTCCGCCATCTGCCTTGCCGATCAGGTTGAATCCGTGCGAGACAAAGTTCCCGGCGACATCGGTGTTCGTGGTGATCCCCGTGTTCCCGGCGATGATCGAGTTGTCGATCATCGCCATCCCAGCATTGGTCACCCCCGCTCCGGAGATGGCCGTGTTGTTCGACACCGTCGTGCGGGTCATCGTCAGCAGAGCGCCCCCCGAATTGTGCACACCACCCCCCGAGTTGCCGGAAATCGTGCTGTTGTCGACGTGCGCCTCACCGGCGTTCGCCAAGCCCCCCCCGGTCGCAGCCGCATTCCCCCAAATAGTCGTGTCAACCAGCCGCAGCACACCTGCCTCATTAAAAATCCCCCCCCCCGAACCGGCCGTACTCCCCCCCGTGACACCCACCCCATCCAAAGTCAACACGCCTGCCGCACTAACATGCAGCACCCGATCGATCCCGCCAGCATCAATCGTCGTCAACCCACCCCCGGTCGCAACAATGCTGATGTGACTGGTCACATCCAAATCATTTTTCCCGGAGGACTCTGCCCCGCTCAAAGTCAGGCGATAAATGCCTGGCGAGAGTTGAATCACGTCGTCCCCCGGCAGCGCATTGGCCTCCATTATGGCAGCCCGCAAACTCGTTCTGCCCAAAGCATCTTCCGCCACCCCATTGCCGGGAATGAAGTCGACCGTGTCCACAAACGTATTCACGACAAAAGCCGCCAACAACGTCCGATCTTCAAACACCTCAACTGGCCCAAACATCCTTTGTTGAAATTCGCGACGCTTACGTCGTGCAGTTCCTCGAGATAATCCGCTGGCAATCCCCGTCAGCCATTTGCGCATAGCGTTCTCATACTTGTTAGGGAAATCGTGATGATCGCTTTCGCGACTTGTCATCCAGATTGCGTTGAAGTTCCGAACGTTGACGTTCCGAAACGGTGCGACATCCTTGTGGAGGCCCAACAGCCCATCCTGGCAGATATCATGAATCAGCAAAGATCCATGTGAGTACGTTAAAACTCCAGGCGCAGAGCCCCTGGAGGCGAGTTCGTTTGAAGTCTGACAAAACGAGAGAATTCGTATTACGACAAATATTTTGGAGCCCGTCAACCCAGTTGGCAATGTGGGGCATTCAGGGGAACTCGACCGGTTTTTGTCCGAAGATGAGAAGCTACGACAATCGAGTTCACGGGTTGCTTCGGTCCTCTGCCGGACGAACGCCTCGTGTGAATTCGAGCAACGGTGCATTGAGAAGCCACTTCGATCGAAACTCCTCGAACTGGTTGACGAATGCTCCCTCATGCCATCATCATTCTGAAGAGATCAACGCCCCCTCAAAAAAACGCTCAGGCCCGTATCTGAGGAGTATCAGCATGTTCCTTCGCATTGTTGTCCACAGACTGCTCCCCGTTTTCATTCTTATGCTTCTTGATCTTCCGTCCTTTGCGCAGGAAGTTGAGGAACTGAAACAAATTGATGCGGTGAATGCAGCTGCACATGCAGGGGAACACGTGATCGTGAAGATGACGGTCAATGCCAGCCGACTGTTGCGCGATCGAGACATCGGTTTTCTGAACTCGGAGAAGGACTATATGGATGAGGATAACTTCACCGTCGTCCTCTATGAGAAGGTCCTGAACAAGTTCGCTGAGCAAGAGATCGACGATCCATGCAAGCATTTCCGAGGAAAGATGATCGAGGTTACAGGCGGCATTGAACTTCGTCGTGGGAAGCCACAAATCGTTTTGAAATCTCCCGAAGACATCAAACTCATCGAAGCAGACTCAAAAGGCGATGATGCGGGGTGAGAGTGCAGGTGATGTCCGAGAACCAGGCACCCATTCGTCACCTGAGACGAGAGCGACCTTCCCATTCTGACTTCGCATTCCCAAAAGGCAGAAGGATTCCGGTTCTGCCTGCGGGAGGGTGGCCGATGCTCGACTAAATGCCTATCCTCGTACGGTGTGCGAAGTCGATGCGAACTTTCGCCGTTTGAAGTGGAAACAAGGGACGAGAACGACATGCTTGAGATACCTGCGATTCGTTGGGGACAGCCTTATGAGTCCATGGAACGGCAGCCGGTGGTGCACTTTGAGACGGGCGAGGAACTGGCCAGCGTGCATCAGGCCAATGGCGGACTGATCAAGATGGACATGCGGAAGGCGGGTAAGGCCCGCGAGGTTCTGCGTCAGATTCCCATCGATGATTTGTGCGGGATGTGCGAGAAAGCGGCCGACCTGTACATGGAGGCAGAGTTGCCCTTGGGGAGCGGGACTCAAAGCCCGCAGGATTTCTGTAAGATGCAGTCGGCGACGACCGGCCTGCCGGAACACATGTGTGCAGGCAATATGCGGAAGAATGCTTTCGTTCTGAAGCACATGCGGGACGTGCTCGCTGCCCTCACTCGCGATCTGCCATTCGATATCCTGACGAACGGATACGGTAAAGAATCGCGAGATGTGATGATGAGCTATCAGGCCAACACGACTGTCGTCGGAATGGTCCTGCCGTCAAACTCTCCGGGAGTTCACACTCTCTGGATGCCTGTCATTCCTCTGCAGATCGGTCTCGTACTCAAGCCGGGGCCACAAGAGCCGTGGACGCCCTACCGGATGTTCGAGGCTTTTGCTCAGGCAGGCGTGCCACGAGAGGTCATCTCGATCTATCCCGGCGGACCGGAGTGTGGTGCCGCTGTACTTGAGACGTGTGAGCGAGCGATGATCTTCGGCGGTCTGCCGACGGTCGAACAGTATCATGGTAATCCGCGTGTGCAGGCACATGGACCCGGATTCTCGAAGATCCTGCTCGGCGATGATAAGGTTGATCAATGGGAAGAATATCTCGATTTGATTGTCGACTCGATCTACGTAAACAGTGGCCGCAGTTGCATCTCATGCTCGGGTGTCTGGGCCAGTCGCCATACGGAAGAGATTGCAGATGCTCTCGCTCAACGGTTGGGGCCCATCGCTCCGAAGCCGATGGGCGATCCGGAGGCAGGCCTCGCGGCGTTCACCATCCCCGGAGCTGCCAAGGCGATGAATGCTCAGATCGAGGATCTGCTGAGCGAACCGGGCGTGACGGAGGTGACTGCCAAGTACCGTGATGGCGATCGTCTGGTCGAACGGGAATCACACGACTTCCTGCGTCCGACGATCATCCATTGTGATTCGACTGAACCCACACTGGCGAACACCGAATACATGTTTCCATTCGCATCGGTCGTGAGGTGTCCCCAGGATGAAATGCTCAAGAAGATCGGCACGACCCTGGTCGGCAGTTGCTACACGGAGGACGAAAAGTGGTCACGGCAGCTTCTCGATGCGACGAACATCGACCGTCTGAATATCGGACCGGTGAAAACAATTCAGCTCAACTGGTTGCAACCTCACGAGGGGAACATCATCGACTTTCTGTACCGCAACCGCGCGTTTCAGAATAGCCCCCCCCCGGCGCATTGATCTGCCGAAACAACGACCGAAAAGCACAGCCCGGCAGCCTGAGAAACTGGCAGCCGGGCTTTCTGAATGCTTCACAGAATGAACGAGTGAGCTCCTGCCTATTCACGGATGATCATTTCGACGTTGAGCTGAAACTCCGGGACAGCTTCGTTGTTTGTTTTGACCAGAATGGTTCCCACACGATCTTCTGACCACGCGCCGATTGGAGCGTCGGGTGGGATCGTCAAGACCATCGAATACTTTTCGCGAGTCGGGACATCGAAAGATTCATCCTTTTCAAATGTCAAGTTTACGAACGGAGGATCTGTTGAGAGGACCTCAAATTCGATTGGCTCTTCCCCCCGTGTCACGAACATCGAGAGTTTGATCGTCTTCCCTTGGGACTTTTGCACATCTCCGAATCGGGCGAGCATCTTTCCCGCAAACCAATTCTCACCAAGGATCGAAAATGGCCCAGGTCGAATTCCATCTAGATCAATCTCGAACTGTTCTCCGTCCTTGATGTCCGTCTTCAACGTCAGCTTCCCTCGAAAGCGACCGACAGGCATGTCCCCCTTAAGCGTGACATGAATCTGATATCCACATTTGACATTGTGTTCGGCCAGCTGATCGTCACTCATTGGCTCGAATGTCGCCGTCATCAATTCTGTAGAGGATTCGTAATCAAGAATATTGAATTGATCCAGATGCTGGGATGCAATCACCCCTGAGATTTCACGGACCTCGCCTTCCTGGATGTTGTTGAAATTCCAGACTCCCGGCGGGTAAATCGTAACCAATTTTACGACCGCACCTTTGACGTGTAACTCGACCTTGGGATTCTCTGGGTCGTTCGTCCAAAGTTCGGCCTTCTGATGAAACTCTGCTTCGGTGGCGATCGGCTTCCAACTCATCTCGATTTCAGCTGACTCCCCCGGAGGAATTTCATCCTGGTCCAGGTCGGCGACCGTGCATTTACACTGGACCACCCCCAAATGCAACTTCAGCGGAGCTTCGCCTTCGTTGCGGATCGTGAACGTGTAGTGCTCTGTCTGTCCAAGCTCCATAGACCCGAACTCATGCATACTGTAGTCAATCACAGCTTTGGGTTTCGGTCCTGTCCCTGTTAGGTCAAAAGGGTTCTCAATCTCTGGATCCTTTTCTGACTCTGAGAAACTCTCCCGGAGTTCGTCATGCGACTGCTTGATGATTTCTTCCCTCTGAAGCTCCTTGGCATTTTTGTCGGGGGGCTCCTGTTTTGTCATCCAGGCGACAGCACTCAATGCGACTCCGAAAGTGAGTAGTGCGAGCAACACGGAAACGGGTTTCATGTCTTCTCCGATCGACGCGTAACGAAAAGCAAACAAGCAGGACAAAGTCTCATTCTAAACAGAGTCCGGCAGCGGTCAAATTGGAAGGCAATCTCTCGACCACTGGAGGAATGATTCGACCGCAGAGAACGTGATATCACTCGCCATCAGAATCAGCCTCACGATCCGCAATCTTACGCAATTCGATCAATAAATTGCGGGGTAAAAACTTGTCGACGTGTTGAGATTTACGATTCAGAGCGTCCAATTCCAACGCCTGCAGAGCAGCCTGTCTGGCTCGTTTGACCTCTCCTGAGGCCTCTGCAGCCAGAGCAACATCTGCCTGCAGGCTGGCGAGCTGAGGGTATCGTGAGGTGGCCTGCTCGAAACCTGCCAAGGCGGATTGAGCGTCCGTGGCGTTTCTGGTGTGTTTAAAACGTTGCCACCACAATTGTCCCATCCCTCGCCAGCCATTGGAACTCTTTGGGTCACGATCGATTGCAGCCTGTTGTGCCTCAAGGGCGAACTCAAAGTCCTGATCTTCATGGCTCGAAATCCACTGGCCCAGCCGAATGCGTGCCATTTCCTGCCACGGTTGAGGACTGAGTGGATCATGCTCGACTGCCAGGTTCAATGCCCGCAGGACCACTACCTCATTCCCATCCATTGACAAGGCAGCTTGTCCTTCAAGCATGGCCATGTTCGATATCGTCACTGGCAGCGCAGCCGTCTTCGCACAGGTCACAATCGCGGCAATCCCGAGGACGACCGATGTCAATCTGATCGTCTGAGTTCGTCGACTGATGATATGCTGCCCAATGACTTCCGGGGTCTGCTCAGAATCGCGAACCAACTCATCGATGGCGAAGATCAATGCCAATGCGATCTGTGTGATCGCGGGCATCGCGATGCCTCCTGCTCCGCTCAAGTGGATAAACAAACCCACGCCCGCCATCACGGCAAGTTTCCCGTTGGTGAGCTGTGGACAACTCCACGTCAACATCAGGGCGACGATCCACCATCCTGCCCCCAGCCAGATCCAATCCCCACGAATGTCCGTCCCCTGAAAGAGTTCAATCAACGCAGCAAGCACCATTGCCAGTGACCCGATCGCCCATCTCAGGAAGACCTCACTTGAGAGTGCCTCTCGATGTAAGCTCTCCTCCGACAGGACCTGTTTGAGAATCGTCAGACTGCGTCGGACGGTGACTCCCAGAAGACAAGCGAGTCCTGCCAGAGCGAGCAATCCACCGTTGCCCCAGACGTCGAGCACCAAGTTGTGCGGATCAAGAATTTCCTCGCTCGACTCCGGCAACTTGTACTTCAAATAGCTTTGTCGAAAGTTGCCCGGGCCCACTCCCAACAATGGATGCTCGCGAATGATCTCCAAGGTGGATGTCCAGTATTCCAGTCGATACTTGAGCGATTTGGGGGTTTCCGAAATCACCTCACGATCGAGACTCCCGCTGACGAAAGCCCCTAAGACCATGACTCCTGCACCGACTACCACTCCGTAGATGGTGCGCCTTCCCCAGCGACTGCCCCAGAGTGAACGTCCTCTTAGGACCAGGCCCAAAGCGATCGCCACCAACAGACCGATCATTGCTGTCCGACTCTTCGTGAGCAGCAGACAGTATCCGATCACAGCCACGAAAATGATCCCAACGACCCAGCGGCGAAGCCCCATCGAATCCAGATGCGATTCAGGCAGAATGGCCAGTCCGATGATCAACGCCACGAGTAGCAGCCCGGCAAACGTGTTCGCCAGCGCGAATCGCCCAATCGGTTCTGTGCTCGACTGGACGCGATCCCTCAACATCTTCAGAGATGTTTCATCAGCATCGAACGAGAAGCCAAGTTCCCGACGCAGGTCGGTGAGTCGCTGTCGTTCATTTGTTCTAAGGAGGGTGTCCCCTTGGGCCTGCTGCTGGAGTTCTTCGAGTTCACCGAACTGGGCTGCGATGCGGGGATACCAGACGTAATGTTGCCACAGGCCCAATCCGGAAAGCACGACGCCACTGACGAGTAGACATGCGAGGAGCCGTTCACGACCGGCCCGTTCGCGCATCACCGATCGGATCAGCAGCCCCGCAACTCCGATACCGATCCACTCCCACAGCATGTTGAGAGCGGCCCTTTTGTGTCCTTCAGTCATCAGCACGCTGACAGCTGAGACAATATGACCACCGACAAGCACACCAAGTCCAGCATCAAGCCAGTCGAGACGCCGCAGAGGCTCTCCCTGACGCCAGGCATCAGCCATCCAGGCAACACCGCATACGAGCCAGAGAAGCACGATCCACAGCGTCTCCCCCTGATCGGCTGACTCCGCTGGCAGGAAGAACCGGGCCGTGAAGAGGATTGCAACTGCAGCAGTCAGGACAGGAAATATCGGTTCGCCTAACTCCTCCTCAGACCGCCTCCGTCGATCACCGGCGGGAGTACGCGGTGTTGGCTCAGAGCGTTTGCGAGGCATCGGGAACCGTGAACGAGCAATAAGTGAGAGGCGATTGTGAATGAGAACCTGAGAGAACGGAACATCTGCGTCCGCTCAGTCCCCATTCTGACGTCGTCCGGCCTTTTCGAGAATGGTAATGATAGCCAACACACAAACGACAAGGGCGATCACCAGCAGCGCGCCGGCCCAGCCGGGCAGCCAATACAGCAGTAAAGCTCCCAACCCCGTCGTCAGCGTCGTGAGATGCACCGTCTGGACCGCATGTTTTCGGCTGAGACCGAGGGCCACCAGTCGATGGGAGAAATGATTTTTGTCCGGGTGAAACGGACTCTGCCCTTTGCTTAATCGAATCACGATGACGGTTGTCAGATCATACAAGGGCACTGCCAATACACACAGTGGAGCCAGCATAACGTGCTGGCTTGAAAGTGCCGGATCGTAGAAGGTGCCGAGAATCGTCAGGCTGGCGAGCATCAGGCCAATGAACATACTCCCGGAGTCACCCATGAAAATGCTCGCCGGATGCCAGTTATGCCACAGGAACCCCGCCAGTGACCCGGCGAGGACAAGCAAGGCTCCTCCAACCAGCCAGCGCGGCTCAGAGACGGAGGTCAGCATCACGATTGCAAAGAGCACCGACGCGATCAGTCCAATCCCCGCTGAGAGGCCGTCCATGTTGTCGAGAAAGTTCAAGGAGTTCGTCAGCAAAACAATCCACAGCACGGTGAGGACCATCCCGACCCATGGCTGAGTCACGAACACCGTCGCACGAATTCCTCCGGCGACCAGGGCCGAAGCGACCAGGAACTGAACCAGCAGTCGCGGCAACCAGGGAAGTGACGTCAAATCGTCAAGCAGTCCCATGATCACGAATACAGAACCGCCAAGAATGATCGCCCACATGGTCTTCGATCGGGTCAGCACGCCTTCCAGATGGGATGCGATCTCCGCAGGCATCCACTCCATCATCTCAGGGTTCGCAGTCACCCAGAGAGCTGCCAGTTGGGCCACGATGACGGGCACAAGGAAACCCAGGTAGATACCGATCCCTCCCCCCAAAGGTGTCACCTTGGTGTGGGTCGAGTGTGCCTTCACGCCGACCGGTTGGTCGACCAATCCAATCCGAGGGGCAATCCGCTTCATCATGGCCGTGGCGCAGTAGGACACCACGAACGCAGGGATAAAACAGGCAATCAGAAACCAAAGCATTTTAGAGAAGTTCGACGAACAGTAAGACAGCGACAGGAATGGCAGACGAGTTATGAGGGGCGGATCTGCTCGTCGATCTGTTTCTCTCGGATTGACTGATTGAGAAGCCGGAATCCACGCACGGTGTATTCCACACCACTGTAAAGTGTGAACAATACCGTTGCCCACAGGAAAGCATCACGAAATGTGTCAAACGCAGCCGGAGAGATGATCGGACTGATGTCTTCCCGGAACTCTGGACTCAACGAAAACAGCGACACAGGCACGGCCACACATTGCAGAATCATCTTGATCTTCCCACTCCATTTCGCGGAAAAATCCGTGCCGTGTCGTTCAAGGATCGCGCGTAAACTGGTCACGAACATCTCGCGGCCGATGATGACGAATACCATCCAGGTCGTGACACCGGACTGCGGGTAACGCAGCAGGAAGATGAACGACCCGCAAATGATGATCTTGTCGACAAATGGGTCGAGCACACGCCCCAGAACCGTGACCTGTCCGTACTTGCGGGCATAGTAACCGTCGAGAAAGTCTGTCGAGGCGGCCACGATGAAGAGTGCTGCCGATAATCGCCACCATCCGTCGTAGTCGATCAGAACAAACAGAACCAAAGAGAGCACGAACCGACTGAGCGTAAGAATGTTGGGGACGTTCAGAGAACGTCGGTCAATCGGCAACGGAGGCCGCTTGCCGCTTGACCTGCCTGCCTCTGCGGGACTCGTTTGTTCGAGTGCGCTCATCGGCGTCTCCCTGACGTCGGTTATTCTTCTTCAGACAAGTCTGCATCGGACGGAACGGCCATCCAGTCATACGACTGGCGACTGACAATCTCGACCGGCACCATCTGACCTACCTCCAGGCCCGTATCCTCCACATAAACGCAGCCGTCGATTTCCGGGGCATCCGCGTACGTTCGACCAACTGCGAGGCCGTTCTCCAGCTTCTCATCGATGAGGCAATCTAACTCGTAACCGATCAGCGAATCGCCAAACTCGAATGCGAGTTGCTGCTGTGTCTCCATGAGTTCATCGCGTCGGGCATTCTTCGCCTCCTCCGGAAGATGCCCGTCCAGTTTGACCGCAGGCGTGCCCGGTTCGAGCGAATACGTGAACACGCCCATCCGTTCGAAACGCGTGTCCCGAACGAATGACTGAAGTTCCTTAAACTCTGCATCCGTCTCACCTGGAAACCCAACGATGAAGGTCGTGCGGAGCACGAGGTTCGGAACGCGCTCCCGCAACTTCTCGACCAGAGTGACAGTCTTGTCCCGATCGACTCGTCGTTGCATGCGTTTCAGCACTCTGCTGTTAATGTGCTGTAACGGCATGTCGAGATAAGGCAGAATCCGTTCCGACCCAGCGATCGTGTCGATCAACTCATCCGTAAAGTTCACAGGATACAGGTACATCAGCCGTAGCCAATCGATGCCTTCAACCTGTTCCAACTCATTCAGCAGGTCGACGAGCCGGACCTCTCCATAATAGTCCATGCCATAATACGTGGTGTCCTGGGCGACGAGAATGAGTTCCTTCACTCCGTCTGCTGCCAGCTCGCGTGCCTCGGTGACCACCTTCTCAATTGGCTTGGTGACGTGTTTGCCCCGCATCATCGGGATCGAGCAGAAGGTGCAGGTCCGATCGCAGCCATCGGAGATTTTCAGGTAGGCGAAATGTTGAGGCGTGATCCGGAGCCGATCGCGGTCATCAAGGGCTCGGATCGGAGCCGGGCGGAACAGTTCCCGTTGTTCGCGAACTCCCCCGATAAGATGGTCAGCGACACGATTGATCTCATCTCTTCCCCACAGACCAACCACATGATCGATCTCGGGCATCTCCTCCAGTAGGCTCCCCCCCAGTCTCTGCGGCAGACAACCTGCGACAATCACCCCCTTGGTCCGACCGGCGGCCTTCAGGTCCAGCATCTCCTGAATCACGGACTTGGATTCCTGTCGAGACTCCTCGATAAATCCACACGTGTTGACGATCACAAAGTCCGCCCCATCCGGCTCCGAAACCAGCGAGTAGCCGTCCAGTGCCAGCGTTCCCAGCATGTTCTCGCTGTCGACCAGATTCTTGGGGCAGCCTAGCGATACAAAGGCATATGTCCCTTTGGATTGCATCTCCGGGGCATCCGAGGATAGAGGGGGGGCGATAATGGGAAGTGAGGTCGACATAGAGTACGGGCGGTGCAATGAAATGTCTGAGTTCGTAGTCCCTATCCTAACGTACCGCACCAGCGCCGAACAGGACGTCACTCCACGTCACGCTCAATCACCGCAAGGTTGTTGCGTTATTTCTCAAAAGAGGAAGAACCGCAGAGGACGCGGAGGAGAAGGTCAATACAACCCGGAGATTGGTCGTCCCTCGCTGATGACGAAGGGCCGTCCGAATCCGTCGTGATAGTGTGACGCAGGGTCGATGCCCAGGGCGGCGAACATCGTCGCGGTGACGTCGGCTGGACTCGTCATGTTCTCCAAAGGATAAGCAGCAATCTCGTCCGAGGCTCCGTACACCAGTCCTGGCTGGACCCCCGCACCGGCCATCACAATGGAGTAGACCGATGCCCAGTGCTTGCGGCCCGGTGATTCACCGGCAAAGGCCTTTTCGATTGCAATCTTTGGAGCCCGGCCGAACTCTCCCATGCAGACGACGAGCGTTGTCTCCAGCAAGCCTCTGTTTTCAAGGTCTTCAAGCAGTGCAGAGAACCCAAGATCGAACCGGGGCATCAGATAGTTCTTCATCGCCACAAAGATGTCGTTGTGCGTGTCCCAGCCGTAGAGATCGGTTTCGTGAGGGTCGACATCCTGTCCCCGGGCATTGTGATTGAAGAAAACCGTGACCCAGGGGACTTCCGCCTCGACCAGTCGACGCGCGAGCAGGCAGGCCTGACCCGCACGATTCCGTCCGTAGCGATCGCGAAGTTGGTCCGCCTCCTGAGTCAAATCAAAAGCATCACGACATGCGGGTGAGGCCAGCATCTCGTATGCCTGCGAGTACAATCCATCGACGTCACCAACGAGTGCCCCCCGGTCCCGTTGCTGGACGAACTCGTCGAGACTCTGGAGGAGTGTCCGTCTCGCATCCAAGCGAACGGTTGGCAGGCCCGGCTGACGGGACAGGCCAGCAGGACCGACCGCGGCCTCGTTCACATCGCCCAGCACCAGCGGATCGTAATCTCGCCCGAGCACTCCTCCGTATTGCCCCGGTCCTGCGATCAGAGGAACGAATGCAGGACCGTTGATGTGCACCGCTGAATAAGGGAACTCTGTTGTCGGTCTGACCCGCGCAAGGACTGCACCGAGTGCTGGTGCATCATCAGGAGTCGGAAGTGGATTGGAGGACTTTCGAGTATGAAAGCGTCCGGTTAGTGACAGATACGTTGCCGATCCGTGATCGAGATCATCATGTGACATGCTCCGTATGATGGCATAGCGATCAGCCATCTGGGCCAATCGCGGGAAGTGCTCCGAGATCAGAGTTCCCGGAACCGATGTCGGGATGGCTGCAAACTCACCGCGAATTGCAGCAGGAGCATGCGGTTTCGGGTCCCAGGTTTCGAGCTGGCTCTGTCCCCCGTTTGCATACACAACGATCACCGACTTTGCACGACCGAAACCCGGCAGGCGAGTCGCGTCAGATGTTGTCCCCCCGATCGCAGCGAACGGTGAGATCAACCCCGCCAGTCCGCTGATGCGCAGGATCTCGCGACGGTTGATCGACCGTTGCAGCGGACCATCATCCATTACCAGGCGAAGCACGTAGGTTGTCCATTATGAGATGCCATCGTCACCCTCAGTCCGCCTTCTCATGAGCCATCATTCGAGCTTGAAATCTGCTACCCATTGAGTCTAACTGATACCGTAGCCGAACGAGACCGTTTTCTTCGTGGTTGAGTGCTGGATCAACCAGATCGAATCTTTCGAGCTTGTCAGAATCAACTTGATCAGCATATAGGCAGACGATGAATAAAATCCGTCAGGTATTCCTGACGCTAGACCGACGTCGTTTTCTGCAGAACATTCTCGCAGCGGCGACTTCTCTGGTCGGCACCTGGATGGCAGGGGGCGCTGCCGAGTCGACACCGGAGACTGTGACCATCGGGTCACGCCGCGCGTTGCTTGTTAACGGCTTTCTCATCGATCAACTCGTCGGGAATGCAGAACTGCGATTGTACCATCCAGTGCCCGGCGAAATCTCTCTCGTGCATAACGATCAGCAATGAGGTATCCTGACAGCAAGCAGTTGGCCTCTCTGCTTAGATGACTACTGTGCCCCCCTGGTACGTGATCCGTCTTCCTGCCTTGGACTCACAGGTCAAATCGAACGTGACACTCCCTCCGTCGAATTGCCGAACCCTTGTTTGCATCGCGTGGATGCTGGTGGTGTTCCCAGTTTCATCGCTCGCAGCAGACGACTCCATCGACTACATGCGGGACATCAAGCCGGTCCTCAAGCAGCGATGTTATGCCTGTCACGGTGTCCTCAAGAGCGAGAGCAGCCTGAGATTGGACACGGCCAACCTGACTCAACAGGGGGGTGACAACGGGCCTGCGATCATTCCGGGGAACCCGATCGACAGCCTGTTGATCGCGCGCATCACGGCAGAAGACGCAGCTACGCGGATGCCCCCGGAGGGAGAACCACTCACGGCTGATCAGATTGCCAGGCTCACGACCTGGATCGAGCAAGGTGCAATAGCTCCTGAAAATGAACAGCCCGAGGAGGACCCCCGCAACCATTGGGCCTTCCGTGTTCCAATTTGTCCGCCGCTACCGGAGATTTCCGACTCCGCATGGTCGCTGAATCCGATTGATCGCTTTATTGCACAGGAGCACAAAGCACATGGCCTCACTCCTCAGCCGCTTGCTGATCGGTCACTCCTTCTGCGGCGAGTCTCTCTCGACCTGATCGGTCTGCCGCCAACGGCTGATGAGTTGCGCGCATTTCTCGCTGACGATTCACCGGATGCCTACGAGCGAATGGTTGATCGCCTCCTGGAATCACCTCAGTACGGCGAGAGATGGGCACGGCACTGGATGGACGTCTGGCGTTACGCAGACTGGTTCGGTCGTCGCATGGTGCCCGATGTGTGGAACAGCGCCCCTCAAATCTGGCGGTGGCGTGACTGGATCGTCACATCTCTTAACGAGGACAAGAGCTACGCCCGCATGATTCAGGAGATGCTGGCTGCTGATGAGATCGCTCCGGAAGATCCGGAGGCAGCTGTTGCGACTGGGTATCTCATTCGTAACTGGTACGCTCTCAATCCGAACGACTGGATGCGCAGCACTGTCGAACACACGTCGAAAGCCTTTCTCGGGCTGACCTACAACTGCGCCCACTGTCACGACCACAAGTACGACCCGATCTCTCAGGAGGACTACTTCCGCATGCGGGCATTCTTTGAGCCGATCGGCATCCGGCAGGATCGCGTGCCCGGCGAGGCGGATCCCGGCCCGTTTCAGGAATACGAATACAGCACGCTCCGCAAAATCAATCGACTCGGTGCTGTCAGTATCTACGACAAGTCTCCCGATGCAGTCACCTGGTTCTATCGTGCAGGAGATGAACGAAATCGCGATGAGGAGCGGGGCAATATCTCGCCGGGTTTGCCAATGTTCTTCGGCCATGAAGACTTTGCAATCGAGACCGTCGCGTTGCCCGCCATTTCGTACTACCCAGCTGCTCGACCTGACATTCAGCAGACGATCCTCAGCGAACATCGTAACACAGTTACAGACTGTGAGCAGAAGTTGACTGAGGCTCAACAGGCAGCCGAACAATCGCTTCCCGAGTTAAGAGAGAGTCTGACTCATGCGCAGCGCGCCTTCGACGCAGCGATAGAAACGGCTCTCGCAGAGGATTCCAGCGGAGCGATCTCCGGCGAAAAGTCACTCCTGCTCGATGCGAGGACCGGACGACGGCTCTTGAACCACGACTGCCATGAATTGTCATCGCTCGAAGACGGATTGACGCTCCGTTTCGATGTGCAGATCGTGCAGGACGCCCACTTCAACATGCAACTCGCGAAGGATGCGGTCAAAGGGTTGACGGCCGCATATGTCGGATTCGTAAGCGGCCAGATTATCGCCTATCAGCCGGGGGCGTTCACCGAATTCGAGGTTGGAAGGTACGATCATGTCGGAGGACAGCAACGATTGACCATTGAACTGGTTCTCGACCCTGATCAGAACCAATGCCTCTTGACTGTCCGCTGTGTGAGTGACAATTCATTGCTGGTCGATGCGACCCCCGTTGCTTTGAATGCGTGGAACCCCGTCGGCGATCCGACCAAAGCACTTTCCTTTGATGCGCACGAGGGAACCGTCGTTCTGATCGATGATGTTGAATTCGTCCATAGGAACGCGACTCAAGAGGGCAGCGCTTCACCCGTCTCGGTTACGAAGTTCGATTTTGAAGGTCCCGAATACCACATCGGCGAAGACCTCGTCGGAATGGATGGATGGTCAGCCTCGTCATTCAGTTCGGCTCCAGCGAGATCGTTGATCACCCCGCTCGCCGACGTCAAAGCACTCGATGAAGTTATGGGACAATTGATGCTCGCACGACGGGCGGTTGAGAGATACGAACTGGGCGTGAAATCAGCAGAGTTGTCGCTGACTGCTGCTCAGGCATCACTTTCAAGCATTGAGGCGAGACTGGCCGCCGGTCAGGCAAAGTTTATTGATGCATCTCATCCTGACCTTGACGAACTCTCACAAATCGCGATCAAAGCAGAGCGAGACGCAGAACTCGCTCGAATCGAGGCTGATATGGCCGAACAGGAGCATCTGCTGGCTGTCGCTGAAGCCAAGCCAACTGACGCAGAAAAACGACAGGAAGCCATCGACACAGCGAGTCAGAAATTGGTGACCGCACGAACGGCCCTCACGCAAGTACGGGAAGCGAAACCGCAGACGGACTTTTCTCCGGTGGGGCCTGTCTACAACCGGCAAAGCACCGGACGCCGCAAGGCCCTGAGCGAATGGATCGGCAGCTACAATAATCCGCTCACGGCACGCGTCGCTGTCAATCACATCTGGATGCGTCACTTTCACACTCCCCTTGTGTCGACCGTGTACGACTTCGGACGGAACGGTGCGCCCCCGACTCATCCGGAGTTGCTCGACTGGCTGGCGGACGAGTTCATGGACTCCGGCTGGAGCATGAAGCATCTGCATCGGCTGATCGTCAACAGCCGCACCTACCGGCTCGCGTCTTCGCAGGGTGATGTCATCACAAATACGAAGCGTGATCCGGAGAACCGTTACCTCTGGCGGATGAATGTCGGACGCATGCAGGCGGAGGCTGTCCGAGACAGTCTGCTGTTCTGTGCCAACCAGCTCGACCTCAGATTGGGGGGGCAGGAATTGGAGAACAAGGACGCATTGACGACCAACCGACGAAGCCTCTACTACAGTTGCCAGCCGGAGGCAGACGGCAAGAGCCAATTTGGTGCCCTGTTCGATGCTCCCGATGCCAACGACTGCTACAGGCGAACTCGGAGTATCGTTCCGCAACAGGCACTGGCACTCACCAACGCTGAACTGATCCACGATCTCAGCATCTTGCTTGCAGAAAAGTTGAGCGCTGAATGTGAGACATCTTTTGAGGACGGAGATGTGAGTGGTGGTCGTGCCTTCGTGGGCGCAGCCTACCAGCAGATTCTATCGCGGTCTCCGTCAGAGCAGGAGTTGGAGATGTGTGTTGACTTTCTCGACAAACAGCAGGCGGTCATTGCGAGTGAGACACCGGACGATGCGGAACGCCGAGCAGAGGCGAGCCTCGTGAGAGTCCTGTTCAGTCACAACGACTTCATCGGAATTCGCTGAGGGACCCATGACATCCGCACCACATCAAACGGGTTGTTGCTCCACGTCGCGGCGAACATTCCTGTCAGATTTCGGAATGGGCTTCACCGGCCTCGCACTGGGGGCCATGTTGTCGGACGATGGGATCGTGCGTGCTTATCAGCCCGATGTCTGGACACCACCCACGGGCGAATCGCAATTCGTTCCGCGGACCAGGTCGGTCATCTGGATCTTCCTCTCGGGAGGCTACAGTCACCTCGAAACGTTCGATCCCAAACCAGCCCTCAACAAGTACGCCGGCAAGACGTTCGATGACACGCCGCTCGACAATCCGCTCGACTCGCCGCTGCACGCGAAGCGGTTTCGATCGGTCGCAGCACAGGAGATCAATGTTCGTGACGTCTATCCCATCATCTACCCGATGCAGGTGGGTTGGAAGCAGCACGGGGAAAGCGGCATGGAAGTCACCGACTGGTGGCCTCGTCTTTCGAGGTACGTCGACGACCTCTGTTTCGTCCGCAACATGTGGACGACTGACAACGATCATGCTGCCGAGAATCAGATTCATACCGGGCGTCATCGGCTTGACGAGACGCAGCCATCGGTCGGTGCCTGGGCCCACTATGGGCTGGGGACGCTGAACGAGAATCTGCCGAAGTTCGTGGTCCTGGGGGGGCCAACCCGCTCCGATACGCGTCAGTCGATCGACTCGTACTACCTCGGCCCTCAGCATGCCGGGGTCCCCATCGAACTCGATCCAACCAATCCGCTCCCTTTTGGCCGACGTCAGGAAGGACAATCGGCTGACGAACAAAGGAACGAGTTCGAGTTCATCAACGAACTCAATGAATTGACGGCTGTCGAGTACCCACAGGATCAGGATCTCCGGGCACGTATCCGTGCCTACGAACTGGCGTTCCGCATGCAATCTGCGGTGCCGGAAGCGGTTGACCTCACACAGGAGACGGCTGCTACAGCCAACCTGTACGGGCTTGAAGACGATGCGACAAAACTTGCAGGACAACGGCTGCTCGCTGCACGCAGGCTGGTGGAGCGCGGCGTGCGATTCGTGCAGGTCTATCCATCCTCTTACGGCGTCTGGGACTCACACCAGAAGCTGAAGGAAAATCACACACGTCTGTGTGCAACGATTGACAAACCTGTTGCCGGACTCATTCACGACCTCAAACAGCGCGGCCTGATGGAGGAAGTGACGGTCGTCTTCTGTACGGAGTTTGGCCGCACGCCCGGACTGGAGCAAAGAGCAGGGGGCAAGGATGGCCGCGACCATCACCCCAACGGCTTCACCGTCTGGCTTGCCGGGGCCGGCATCAAAAAGGGAGAAGTGCACGGCGAGACCGACGAACTCGGCTATCACGCACTGGGCGAAGGACACTACGTCACCGACCTGCACGCCACCGTGCTGCACCTCCTGGGGCTCGACAATCGCAGTCTGGAGATCCCCGGCCGCAAACGTCTGGAAATCGATCATGGCCGACCGATCCATGAGATTATGACATAGGCAGATTCAAAACGTGAAATCGCTGCAATTCCGATCAACGTTGCGTTCTCGATTAAGGTAAAGTCCAATACAGACTCGGTTGATCGATCTCTCAGTCCACGAGGGCCAATGTGATGACGGGTGAACGCTGTCCGGGGCCGATGCCCAGGCGTGAGTTTCTGCAGGCCGGTGCACTCGCACTCGGCGGGGCGACGCTGCCGTCCATCCTCGCAGGACGTGCGGCTGCCGGCGAAGCGAATCGTGACACGTCCGTCATCCTGCTTTATCTCCACGGCGGACCCTCCCAACTCGAAACATACGACCTCAAGCCCGAAGCTCCCCTCGAATACCGCAGCGTGTTCAGCCCGATCCCGACCAACGTGCCGGGCATGGACATCTGCGAGCATCTGCCGCTGCAAGCCAAACTGGGCGACAAGATCGCCCTCGTCCGTTCGCTGCATCACGAGATGAGCAGTCACAGCGACGGCGGCATTGAGGTCCTCACCGGCAAGACGCCC
Source organism: Planctomycetaceae bacterium (assembly GCA_020426325.1). Lineage (GTDB taxonomy): Bacteria > Planctomycetota > Planctomycetia > Planctomycetales > Planctomycetaceae > JAHBXU01. The sequence continues at coordinate 19,545 of JAGQQG010000121.1, forward strand.
CTCATCCCG
>JAGQQG010000122.1 GCA_020426325.1 Planctomycetaceae bacterium
CTGAACTCTGGTGAGTTCAGCTACGAGATTATTTGGCGGACACCGTGGGCTGCCATTCGAGCCATTCTTTTTCGGGGCGGTCGTGCAGACGGAACTCATGACCGGGCGGCACTTCGTCCCCCGCGTTCGGAGGGACCGAGACGCCGATACCCCCACGGATGAGCGACTCCAGCGTGCCGATGTGAACTGACAAAGACGTCAGTCCGCCGACGACATGCACGCCCCCTGCGTTCCAAAACTCGGTCCTCTCGCAGATGAGATGCCGGTACTGTGGCTGGATGTACACGCGCGTCTCGACCGCTGTGCCATCATCGGCCAACCCGGTCTCGATCACGCCGCCGATGCGGATGTTGCGATAGAAGACTCCCAGCCCGGGTCGCAGTCCATTCCCCTGAGCTGACTGTAGCACGATCTCGACGCCTCCAGTCTGTTCGAGGTCCGGAAGCGGAGGATCATCCAGGCCCACGAATTCGTCGGCAAGCGGGCCGTCCGGCGAGGTGGGGAGCACGGTGAGATACTTCGAGCCGACGACTGTTTCCAGTCCTGCGATGCCCGTCAGATCTGCCTGTGGACGTACGATCCAGAAGCGGGCTCCTTTGCGTCCCAGTCCGTCCGACTCGGGAGTCAGCCGTACATCGAGGACAATGCCTGAGAGATCGTCGGTCAGCCGGACGTTCTCGACGTTGCCTGCGAGGATGCCGTGATAGCGGAGTTCGTCTCCCTGCTGAATCCCGTGACCATCTGAGAAGGAGACTGTGATGAGCCGTCCGCGCTCCGCATACGTCGACCAGCCAATCCAGCCGACGATCCCGACCGCAACCAGGGGAATGAGCCACAACCAGCGAGCGGTCCGGTTCGTTCGCTTCTCCGACAGTTTTGCATCCGGGATCTCTTCACCTCCCGAGATTGATTGCGGCTGGCCCTCAGCTGTTGATCTGGGACCTTCACTCACTTTCGCCGGTCCTGACTCCGTTGCGAGTGACAGGCCGTCGTCCCACAGGCAGTAAGGATCGAAGGTCACGCTGGCGATCAGGCTGACGATGACAAAGAGTGCAAATGTCGCCAGACCGGGACCGGCTCCGAACTCGACGACGCCACCCAGTTTGATGAACGCAACCATGACGGCGACCAGCAGGACGTCCAGCATGCCCCATCGGCCGAGTTGTTCAACCATGCGGTACGTGCGAGCACGGTGACGGTGCGGGAGCTGCCAGCGCTCCTGACTGAGCACCAGCAAAGCGGACAGTTTGACCAGCGGCGTAATGATGGAGAACACAAGCACAATCAGCCCGACGAACGTGTGCCCCTCCGCGAACAACGTCCGCATGCCGACGAGCAGACTGCTGACCCGCACCCGTCCTAGCTGTTCGATCCGTAGAAAGGGCATCGTCACTGCCGGGATGTAGAGAATCAGAGCTGCGATCGCGAAAGCCGCGGACAGCCGGTTCCCCGACAGACGCCCCATCCAGGACTCCAGGGCCGTCTCACATCGCGCACAGACCGCCGCGACGCCATCCGGCGCCCGTTGGATCAGTCCACAGCAGTGACAACTCTTGAGGTGTGACATCTATGGCTCTGACAAAACTCGTTACTTGACCACTTGCCCTGCACCAAACTGGTTCCCGGTTCGCACAGGTGTCTCTCCGTCCCAGTCGATCTCCAGGAGTTTCTCGCTGCCGACCTGGTGTCCGAGTTCATCGGTCAGCTGTGTGATGACTTCGTGAGATGCCACGTCGATGACGTCACCGGAGGAGGGGTAGGCCAGCGTGCCGTCGATGCTGAAGGTGATCCAGCCCGGTTCGTCACGACAGACGATACTCTTCTGATACTCCGGCGGCATGACGGAGGCGTCAAAAATGTGGAGGCGTTTGTTGAAGGCGTCGCAAACCCAGAGTTCGGTTTCGTCGGGTGTGAGTCCGATGCCGTGGGACGGACAGCCGTGCCGTTTGACCGGACCGGTGCGGAATCCCGGCACCTCGACCCGATGCAGTTTCTGCCCGGTCGTGATGTCGCCCACCTCAAAACCCAGACACTCGTTGACGCAGACGAAGGCGAGCGCCTGAGTCCCGTTCACCGTGAACGGTCTGATCCCGTGTGAGAACGGACCGACCGTGTGGTGGACCGTATGTGAAGCTGTATCAGCGACCGTCAGCAGGGGTGACCTGAGGCCAGCGAGATAGCAGCGGGTTCCGTCCGGCCCGTAGACCGTGTTATGTGCTTTTGAATCGGGAGTCAGTCGGGTGATCTCGTCGCCCGTCATCGCATCGAGGACATACCATTGGTCCTTCTCCAGCGAGGGGAGATACATGATCGTTCCATCGGGCGAAAGTGCCATGCGGTCGCAACCCTTGTCATACGCCCGCTCCCACAGCAGTTCCTCGGTCACCATGTCGAGGCTCATCAACGTCTTGAGGGTGCTGATGTAGATGCCTCGGGTCTCAGCGGAGGCACAGATCCCCTTGACGTTGAGCGACGTGCCATCCTCAGCACGTCCACCGGTGGGGATGCGTTTGACGAACCGATGTCCGTCATCAATGTCGAAGACCAGCAGTCCATGTCCGCCGTACTCGAGATAGTTGCGAATTCCCGGGGCCGCGACATAGAGCAGTCGTCGCTCTGCGGCCGGTGTATCGACCTCAATCCACATGAGGAAAGTGATCGCCAGCAGGAAGATACGCCAACATCGTCTCGATTCGATCGTCATTCATCGTCTCCCGTTGTCCACCAGATCAACCACAATCCCGTGACCGCAAATGTCGGCCCCTCGGCGAGCATCCACCAGCGAGGCATCCCGGTCGACGAATCGACGAGGAGCAACACCATCCCAAACAGGACCGTGATCTTTCCGAGGAAGCGGATCACCATCTGGTGTCGAAGTACGTCACTCGAAAGATACCATAACATGGCCCCATGAAAGGCATAGAGGAGCGAGGTCGATCTGGCCAGATAGACGGGGAGCGGCCCCTCCGGGAACTGGCCCAGTCCGCATAACGCATGAGCCATTTGCATCCACGAAACAGGCATCACGACCGCGATGAGGGCCAACAGGTCGATGCTCCCGAACAGACGCAACGACCAGCGAACGATGCGCGTCCCTCGTGACGTGCGGCGGATATCCGCGGCCGGCGGGTCGATTTTCACAGGCGGAGTCGCGACACTCATGAGAGACCATGTGATGGTTGACGGCATCCCGATTGTTTCATGTTCCCGTGGGGGATGTGGGATGTCAACGCGTTGTGGACAGGGATCGATCTGAGGTCGATCGCGATACAACATACGATGATCCATTCATCCGACATTCGAGATTTGTGAGCGATTCGACTCCTCATCAAGCGAAACTTTTTGATCCGGAACCTGCTCTTGCACCGTGGGAGCAGGCTGCGGAGGCGGATCGTCATATCGCGGATGTCGTGCTCAACCGGCCTCTGGAGACGATCTACCATTACCTCGTGCCGAACGAACTCCGCGAGCTGATTCGACCAGGACAACGGGTCAAAGTCCCCTTCGGACGTGGAGACCGATTGACGGTCGGGTATTGTGTCGGCGTGGGCACGAATGTCTCCACCAGTCGCAAACTCAAGTCGATTGCAGAACTCGTCGACCGCGAGCCGTTGCTCTCTGCGGAGATGCTGGACCTGACCCGCTGGATCGCTGAGCGATACCTCTGCACGTGGGGCCAGGTTCTGGAAACGGTGGTTCCCGCAGGTGTGAAGAAGCAGGCGGGGACACGGATGATCACCATGTATCAGCCTGCAGGGGATGTCTGTTCGAGGTTGGATGCGCTCAAACTTCCAGCAAAACAGCTGGCTGTGCTGCACGTGCTTTGCAAGGCCGACGGACCGTTGCCGGTCGATGAGATCACGCTCGCTGCCAATTGTGGGACATCACCACTCGAAGGACTTCGCAAGAAAGGACTGATCGAACCGATTCGCATGCGATCGACCGTATCAGCTGACGATGGGGGACCAGCTGTGCGAGAGTCTGATCTGTCGTTGAACTCGGATCAGCAACAGGTGCTTGATCGGATCCTCGACTGCATTCGTGGGACGGCGGGGGGGCAGTGGGCAGTGGGCAGTGGGCAGTGGGCGTCCGAAATGCAACTCTCAACTCTCAACTCTCCACTCTCCACTCCCACCCACGAAACGTTTCTTCTGCACGGTGTCACCGGGAGCGGGAAGACCGAGATCTACATTCGTGCAATTCAGGAGGTCGTCAGTTACGGGCGTGAGGCCATTGTACTTGTTCCTGAGATCAGCCTGACTCCGCAGACCATTCGTCGGTTTCGGAGTCGGTTCGATTCGGTCGCGGTGCTTCATAGTCATTTGAGCGATGCGGAACGTCACTGGCATTGGCAGCGGATTGCGAATGGGGAGGTGAAGGTGGTAGTCGGAGCGCGAAGTGCGGTTTTCGCGCCGACGCCGCACCTGGGGATCATCGTCATCGATGAAGAACACGAAGCGTCTTTTAAACAGGGCAGTACGCCCCGGTACCATGCGCGCGAGGTCGCCCGTGAACGGGCACGTAGAGAGCGAATCCCTTTGATTTTAGGGACGGCGACCCCCACTTTGGAATCACTTCTGCGCACGGAGCGGGGTGAAGACGTGATGCTGTCGCTTCCGGGACGAGTGAATAATCGGCCCATGCCCCCGGTCGTGACGGTCGATGTCCGGAACGATCCGCAGATTGGTCGCGGTCATGCGATCGGGCGGGCACTGCAACATGGAATTCAGAGAGCACTTGCGGACGACGGTCAGGTGATCCTGTTCCTCAACTTGCGGGGATTCTCACCCGTGCTGTGGTGCTGGAAATGCGGCGGTGGGGTGAAGTGCCCGAACTGCGACATCACACTCACCTGGCACAAGGACCGAGGCAGAATCGTTTGTCATTCCTGTGAGTATGAATCTCCGCCTCCCGAGCGGTGTCCGCATTGTGAGCAGCCGGGTCTGCGATACTTCGGCACGGGCACACAAAAGCTGGAGCAGGAGGTGATCGCCAAGTTCCCCGGCCATACTGTCGTGCGGATGGACAGCGATTCCATGCGCAAGCCCGGCTCACATGACAAGGCGCTGGAAGCCTTTCGCAAGGGAGAGGTTTCAATCCTGCTCGGCACTCAGATGATCGCCAAAGGTCTCGACTTTCCGAATGTGACCCTCGTCGGCGTGGTGGATGCGGATACACAGCTGCATCAGCCAGACTACCGAGCGGCCGAACGCACATTTCAACTCATCGCGCAGGTCGCGGGACGAACGGGGCGCGGGGAGAAGGGAGGACGCGTACTTGTCCAGACGACTTCCCCCGATGAACCGGCCATTCAATTCGCTGCCTCTCACGATTACAACGGCTTCGCTTCTCGTGAACTTGCCCATCGCCGGGAAGCCGGATACCCACCGTACACGACTCTGGCGAGGGTGATTCTCCGCGGTGAATCCTACGAGGAAGTTCACGAAACGGCTAAAGTGATGTCAAAGTTGCTGCGAACATCCAAGGCCGCGGAGTCTCATCCGAACATTCGCATACTGGGTCCGGCACCGGCTCCGATCGCCCGTTTGCGTGGTCAGCATCGCTTCCACCTGCAAATCGCAGCTCCTGATGTCCAAACGATTGCTTCGCTTTGGAGCGAGACGCTGCGTACATTCGAACCGCAGGCTGACGTCGAGTTCACGGTCGACATCGACCCCCTGGACATGCGGTAACACATCGAGAGAGGATGACGAATTTGCAAAGTTGAACTCGATTCAGCTTGTTTCCCGGAGTATTTCGTTCGCAAGCTGATCAGGGTCCGTCGAGGCTGTCGCATTTGAATTTCAGCTCCTCTTGAACTGTCACTGAACTCGTGTCATCTTCTTCGCGTCGGGTGAAACTGCTGTTTCGCCTTTGTGTTTCAAGGAAGCCTCGATGATATTCTGGCTGGGGATCTCTCTCGGTGCATACGTTGTGGCGATGGTCCTGTTGGGCGTGTTTGCCCAAAGCAAGATCGAGGCTGATGAAGATTATCTGGTTGCAGGTCGACGGTTGCCGCTGTGGCTGGCCTGGGGCACGCTCCTGGCAACGTGGTTCGGCGCTGCCACGGTGTTGGGAGCCAGCGAGGCTGCTCGTGAGGAGGGGCTGCGTGGGACCATTCTGGACCCCTTTGCCTCCGGGATCGCTTTGATTGTCGCTGGTCTGCTCTTTGCCGGTCCGATCTGGGAAATGCGTCTGCTCACGGTGGGGGACCTCTTCGCCCGGAAGTACGGCCGCAAGACAGAGTTGGTCTCCAGCGTCGTGCAGTCGCTCAGCTATCTCCCCTGGATCGCTGCCCAGTATCTCGCACTTGCAGCGGTGCTGACACACTTCTTCGGAATCGAGACACGGGTCGCCATTATTGGGGTGGCCTTGTTCGTGATGTTTTTGACGATGATCGGTGGCATGTGGTCGGTCACGCTGACGGACACCGCACAGATCCTGCTTGTCCTTGTCAGTCTGGTGGTGCTGGGGATCAAGTTCTTCACCGCAATCGGTCACGGTTCGATGGTGACCGGAGTCTCCTCAACCTGGGAGCAAACACCACCCGAACTGCGCACTCTCCTTCCGGAAGCAGGAGTCGTTGCGATGCTGGCCTGGTCCGCGACATGGTTGAATGGAATCTTTGGCAACATTCCGGGACAGGATCTGATGCAGCGGGTCTTTTCCGCCAGAAGCAGCACTGTTGCCAAACAGGCATGTGTGTTGGCAGGGGGGGTCTACATCTTGTTTGGTCTGCTGCCGGTCGGTCTTGGTCTTGCATCACGACTTGTGTGGCCGGACGAATTACCGCAAGGGAGTGATGGCCATGTCTTACTTGCGTTAGCGGAACAGTTTCTCACGTTACCCATGATCTGTCTGTTCGCGGTCGCAGTTGTGTCGATCGTGGTTTCGACGTGTACCAGCGCTTTACTTTCTCCGTCAGCATTGCTGGCTCATAATCTGCTTGACCGGTTGGCGTGGTTTGATCAGAAGAAGATGCTGACAAACCGGCTCAGCGTGATCTTTGTCACGGCTGCAAGTCTTCCGATTGCTTTTGCGACGGACGAGATTCTCGGTTTGCTGGAGGAAGCGGTTGCCGTTGCCTTGGTGGCACTGCTGGTTCCCTTCATCGCTGGCGTGTATGGATCACCGCGAGGTGAGCGTCCCGGTCTGATCTCGATCATCGCGGGAGCCGGTTTCTGGAGCCTTCACAAGGTGGCGTCTGTTCTCCTGTCGTCCGGCGGTGATCCTCCGACAGGGATCATCAGTCTGGTCGAGATGCTGCCTCCCGAACTCACCGGCGTGACTGCGAGTCTGTGCGGTTACATCGTCGGACAGAGAACGAGCCGAATTCGAACCGAATCGCCGAAGGTGTAGGACTTCGGAATCACCAAATAGATCCGCGTGCGAGGAAGGTTGAGAACCGACTCTTCAGCATCGGCGATTCGCGTTTCGCTCAGGAATAGTGCCGCTGGACGAGGTCGTTTTGAATCCAGAGCAGTTTCGTGAAGGCCCTCTGAGTTTTGAGCGTCGTCGCTGCATCCAGTGGTGACTCAGCGACCGCTTGCAGGAGCATGTCCGACATCAGGCCGATGAGGGCGTTCATCTGGATCAGCGGGACATGGATGTCCTTGTTTCCCGCCTGGGGGGTGTGGATCTTGCCCACCATGTCCAGGTATTGCACCATCTTGGCATCATATGACCGACCGATGAGTTGCAGGAAGTAGCGATTGAGGTGGTCCTTGCGAAACTGAATTTGTGGATGATCCGGACCGATCTGTGTCAGATCGACGGGGACTTCTCCGTCATACCCGTGCTGCTTGGGGATGAAATGTTTCGCGGTCACGTCGTAGGCAAGCAGCTTCTGATAGGTCTTGTCGACCAGTTCTCCAATCCGCGGTCCCAGGTGAGGTGCGAACATCTGAATCGCTTTGACGTCGTCTGGTCCGAATCCGATGAACTCCGCCAGAAACTGATAACGGTACTCGATGTCTGTATCGAGTTGTGCTTCGTCAATTCTCTGCATGGTCACTCGTGGTCATCAATGGTGTGTTCAAAAACAGGGCGGCGGTCGGAGTTGCTCCAATCGCCGCCCTGTCACCGTCTGACATCTTCAATTCATGCTCCCAGTTGCACAAGCTCGGCGGGCACGGAAGCCTCGATCAGCTTCAGATCGAAGCGGTCCTGGAGGACCTTGAAGACATTCGGGGAGACAAATGCTGGGGGAACCGGTCCCACTCGAATCCCTTTGACATCCAGCGCCAGCAGACTGAGCAGGACGGCGACCGCCTTCTGCTCAAACCAGGAGAGCACGATTTCCAGCGGCAGGTCGTTGACGCCGCAGTCAAAGGCCTTGGACAAGGCAAGCGCCACCTGGACAGCTCCATATGCGTCGTTGCATTGTCCCATGTCGAGGAAACGTGGCAAACCGGCGACCGTGCCATAGTCGTGGTTGCGGATACGGTACTTGCCGCAGCCGAGGGTGAGGATGACCGACTCCTGTGGAGCTGCCTCTGCCAACTGCGTGTAGTAGTTGCGTCCCGCCTCGGCTCCATCGCAACCACCGATGAGATAAAAGCGTTTCAGATCGCCCGACTTGACGGCATCGACAACCTGTTCGGCCAGTCCCAGGATGACGCTGTGATGAAATCCGATCGTCGACTCCCGCACTTTGTTCTCGGGCAGAGGATCACACTGCTTAGCCATCTCGATGACTGACGAGAAGTCACTATCCTTGAGTCGTGTCCCACCTGGAACAGCCGTGATCCGCGTCGTGAACAATCGGTGCGAGTAGGTGTCAGGTGGAATCAACACACAGTTTGTTGTGGCCAGAATGGGGCCGGAGAAGAGCGGGAACTCCCATTGCTGATTCTGCCAGGGACCTCCGTAGTGGCCGGCCAGATGCGGATACTTCTTGAGTTCCGGATAACTGTGAGCAGGAAGCATCTCGCCGTGGGTATAAACGTTGACTCCCTGTCCGGCCGACTGTTCAAGCAACTCCTGCAGATCGACCAGATCGTGACCAGTCACGAGAATGCCCGGACCTGCCTTCGTTCCTTCGTACACGGTGGTCGGCTCCGGGGTCCCCAGTCGCTCGCGATGGCCTTCATCGAGCATCTCCATGACCCGGATGTTCTGACGACCGCATTCGAGGACGAGTTCGAGCAGGCTCTCCATGTCGAAGTTGACATTCGTGACAGTCGCGAACAGGGCCTCTTCGATGAAGGCGCTGACGTTTTCGTCGGTCTTGCCCAATCGTCGGGCATGATTGGCGTAGGCCGCCATCCCCTTCACCCCATACAGGAGGATCTCCTGCAGCGACTGCATATCTTCATCCTTACCACAGACGCCAATGTCTGTGCAGCCGGTGCCGTTTTGGGTTTGCTCACATTGATTGCAGAACATATTCGGTTCCTCGATTCAAATGACGTGAAGGGCTCTGAAAATACCGTTTGGTTTGTGAAGCAAAGATGATCCGCGTTCAACCCTGCCTGCCGTATTTCGATCTCGTCTGGTTCAGCAATCAGGGAGCGACCTACAAAGGACTCTAAATAAGACAAAAGGGTCTTCAAGTCCCCAGATTGGGAGGTTAGTGGTTGAAATAATGGATGTCAAGGTCCTAAAATCACCAAGGGCAAGATTCTGAACATGAAGGCACCCTGGCTGTCAGTATGATTTCACAAACCGTCGAGTATGCGCTGCGTGCCATCGTGACCATCGCCCAGCACGAAGGAAAACCCTGCACCGCTAGAGAGATTTCCGAAATCACGCACGTCCCTGCTGCCTATCTCTCCAAACTGATGCAGGGACTGGTCCGGGGAGGCCTTGTGAACTCACAGCGCGGACTGCACGGCGGGTTCGTACTAACGACGGACCCCGAACAGCTCACCATCTGGGACATCATCAATGTCGTGGAGCCGATCCAGCGAATCCGCGAGTGCCCTTTGGGGATTCAATCGCATGGAGCAAACCTTTGCCCTTTGCACCGCAGACTGGACAAGGCGATGGAAACCATTGAAGAGATGTTCAAGAAAACAACCGTCGCTGAGGTGCTCGCACAATCGGGCAGCGTGACGCCCCTTTGCGAAGCGCAAAAGGTCTATTCGCTGGAGACAGACAGCAACCGTTTGAATCCTCGCAGGAAGACAAAGTCGTCCTGATCTGGAGAGAAGTTCAGGCGACTGTCAGTTGCTCGCGTGACGAATCTCCCAGTCGCCATCCAGGACAGTTCGTGAAGGATGAGCCAAGAGTCAGCAGGCTTTTCTCAAGCTTCCTTTGTCTATCATTGCGAGCAACAGTGGTGTCGTTGCATATCGATCACCAAGTGACTGAAGAGTACTGAGCCACGACAGGAGCGTGCCTGATCCCTGAGCCTCCGCCCAGCCGAACAGCCCGCGATATTCTGCCGTCATGCCCAGTCCATCTTGCAGAATGCGGTCGATTGTTTCCGGGGACTCGACGGCCTGCTCTTCAAGCACACGTGTGGCTTCCAGGAACATTGGCAGGAACAAACGTTGATGTATTTCATCAATCGTTGTCTGGTGAGACGGACGGCTCCGTTTCGAGATGATGTCGCGAACGCAGGGAGCGATTTGGTCATCATCATCATAGAACCCGCCACCGGACTTGCTCCCACGGCGACCGGTCTTGTAGAGAGCGATGAGTAATTCGGAAGGAATGAACCGGTCCGGGTAGGCGCGCAGGAGCGTCGCACCAACTGCCAGACAGACATCGATCCCGAATTCATCGATGAGCCGCAGCGGCCCGCAAGGCATGCCGAACTCATGTGCCGCCTGATCGAGGAGTTCGATGTCGACGCCTTCCAGCGCGAGTTCCATGGACTCTGTCAGGTATGGCGACAGGATCCGATTCAACACGAAGCCCGGACCGTCACGAACGATCACAGGAGACTTGCCGATCGCGTGCGCAAATGCGACGGCTCGCTCACAGGTCTCAGCACTCGTCGCATCGGTTGTGATCACCTCGACGAGTGGCCGCTCCGCCACTGGATGGCAGAAATGCAATCCGCAGAAGCTCTCCGGTACGGGGATTGTCTGTATCAACTCGGACAACGGGATGCTTGAAGTGTTCGAAGCGACAATCGTTTGGCCGTTCAGAGCAGGGGCGAGTTGCAAGAGGACCTGACATTTGATCGCTGGATTTTCCGGAACCGCTTCGATCACGAGATCGGCATCTGCCAGTTCTCGAAAGGACGTCGCCACTGTGAGGGAGTCAGAGTGTGACGGGCTCGCGAGGTGGAGCCCCCGAGTGTGCTCCGATGGGGACGAACTTGTGAATTCACGCACAGCATTCGCGGCAGCGTCGGGATTACTGTCGAAAATCTGGACACGAAATCCCTTGCGGACACTACACGCAGCGATCGCGCGGCCCATGACTCCAGCGCCGATGACACTCACAGTCCGAATGCTCGGTGTTAACGCGAGCGACGTCGAATATCTCTCCCGGCGCCACATTGCATCAGCAGATGTTTCGGTCATCATGCGTCCTGCTTCAAGTTCCCAGCAACTTGTGATGACAGCGAATGCTTACGCTGCCCAGCGAACCCGGACCGTTGCAGGAGAAGACTCATCAAATCGCGAAACGATCAATGCAGCATTCTGTCCGCCAAAGGCCACGTTGTTCGTCAGCAGATGGCGACACGCGACTTCGCGAGGTTGCTTGGGCACGTAATCAAGATCACAGTCCGGGTCGGGAGAGTCGTGATTCATCGTTGGTGGGATGACTCCCGATTGCAGACTGAGCAGACACACAGCCAGTTCGATCGCGCCGCAGGCGGTTGTGGCATGGCCGAGCATGCTCTTGGTGCTGGAGACGGGGATGTGATACGCCTGCTGGCCGAAGGCCTGTTTGATGGCCAGTGTCTCGACCCGGTCATTGAGGGGCGTTCCGGTGCCGTGGGCGTTGATGTAGTTGATCTGATCAGGGACGAGGTTTGCGTCTTGTAACGCCCGCTGCATGGCTTTCACAGCGCCGCGGCCTTCGGGGTGAGTATCCGTCACGCGATACGCATCCTGTCCCGAACCATATCCGGTGATCTCGCCGAGAATCTCCGCGCCGCGACGTCGTGCATGTTCCAGTTCTTCGACAACGAACAGGGCAGCCCCTTCGCCGATGACGAAGCCGTCACGATCCGCGTCGAACGGGCGGACTGCTCCCTGGGGGTCGTCGTTGCGGGTGCTTAGTGCGGAGAGCCGCTGAAAGCCGGTCACTCCAAAGGGATTGATCGTGCTATGCGCTCCTCCGCAGAGCATGACGTCGGCCTCGTCAAACTGGATCATTCGACAGGCCTCGCCGATGGCCTGCGTACTGGAGACACAGGCTGAGACGCAGTTCGCCACGGGTCCGCCTGCGTGAAGCAACCGTGCCAGATGCATGGCAGGCATGTCCGGCTCGTACTCACGCTCAGCATCCGGGTCGAAAATACGTAACGCGTGCTCGACGAACGGTTGCTGAGATCGCTGAGTGTCATGAACAGCCCGTGTGAAGGCTGTGAAGTCTTCAAACGGTTCACCGCATCCCAGATAGACCCCGAAGCGTGAGGGGTCGATCCGGGCATCCGCGAGACTGGCCTGATGGGCCGCCTGCAATCCGGCGCCCATGGCAAAGCTCGTCTGCCGGGGACAGTTCTGCCATTGGGCCGGATTCAACCCGACCTGGCTGACATCCCAGTTGCGAACTTCAGCGGCGATCTGAACGGGGTAATGCTCCGCATCGAACACGGTGAGACGTCCCACACCGATGCGTCCCGCATACAGGCTGTCTGCGAATTCCCGAGTGTTGGTGCCGATCGGTGTGACACAGCCGATGCCCGTCACCACTGCACGACGTTTCATGGGTTTCCTCTTCGTGTCGTTATTCGTCTGACGTTCCGACTGCGATGCAGCTGCCCAGACCTCTTCCCACCATGCTCAAACTCAGAAAGCTGTCCCAGACCGCACCTCCGCCGTGATTCACAGAACGGTTTAATCGATGTCCATCGAGATGATCACCGGCATCGGAGGGAAAGACGCATCCGTGCTCCAGCACCAGCAGGCTGGCAACCATCTCCATGGCGCCTGTCCCCGGACCTGCATTTCCCAGACGTCCATTTGTAGTCACGACATGCTTTGACAGGCCTGTTGAACCAAAGACGTCGTTGATCGCCTGACTCTCAGCTGCTCTGGTGATGGCTGATCCCCTCGCGTGGGCATGAATGTGACCAATATCGGAGGGAAGTAGTCCGGCCCTGCGGAGCGCCTGCCGCATGGCACCAGCTAAGGCATGACCGCCTGCCGAAGCGCCGTCGTGTCCGAGACACGATGCAGACGCTGCACCAAGAACTTCACCATAAATCGTGGCTCCACGTTGGCGTGCTGCGTGCAGGTCCTCCAGAACGATTGCACCGGCGCCTTCACTCGGGAAGGGCATGCCGTTGCACTCGTCATGGGATTCGCTGTCAGCAGAGTCGAAGTGATCAGACACTTCGTTTTCCAGCCGGGCGTGTACGAGATTGATGCTGTTGAGTGTGGTCCCTGTTGCTCCGACCAGCATGGCGTCAGCATCTTCGCTCCTGATCGTGCGACATGCTTCTGCAATCGCCAGCGCGAAGGAAACATCACGCTGAGTGATCGTGTTGTTCGGCCCACGCAGGTCGTTGATGATGGCCAGGTGACACGTGGGCATGTTCGGCAGACACTTGAGCAGCCAGAGCGGAGCGATCTCAGAGATGCCGTTGGGCCCCCAGCGATCCAACTCGAAATCCCCCTCTTCGTCCAGACAGGCTTCGACTGCGGATTGGAAATCCTCCGGCATTACGGAGACGTTTCCTGCGCCGAAGCAGATTCCCATGCGATCCGGTTCGTAGTTCTCCAAGATCCGGCTGTTGAGCAGCGCCTGTTGTCCGGCAGCAACTCCCAGTTGTGTCTCTCGATTCATCAGTTTCAGAGATTTACGAATCGTCTTTTTGATCGCTGGCGGCAGTTCATCAAAATCTTCGATCCGTCCTTCGAAATCAGCCGTCCCCGGAGAACGTTCAGCAGTTTCAACTGTCGCTGGAGGCGAAGTCAGACATTCCCAAAAACGTCCGGTCGTGCGGCCCAGGGGACTCACGATCCCGAGACCGGTGATGGCAATCCGTCGTTCTTGCTCATAATGGTTTCGCAAGACGAAAGTCATACAACACTTGCTCCAGAAAACGCTTTCAGACATTCAATCGCGCCCGACTCCCGCACCTGGAAATGATCTGTACGGAGCGAGACGCATCGATTCAGGACATTTGGGTCCGGTCTGATAGTCGATTTTGGTCAAATGAGTCGAGATCAATCCCGGTTTTCGACCGTCTCAGAGCCTCGAAATTCGTGACTCCATGCGAAGTGTAAAAAGGGGAGAGATGGGGCCGATTTCCCCCATTGGAGCGTACGAAACTCGCAGAATGTGTGTGAAAACAGCGAGAAGCCCCATCGAACGGTCACCGCTTCGGGTGAGCAAGCCGAGTCTCCACTCGATCGCTTCAGAAGGACAAATACCCCTGCGTGCGGTCACACGCTGACTCACCTCAAGCAGGCATCGCCCGTTTCATCGATGCCTGTCGGGTTGTTGGACCTGAGATTGGCAAGTCAACCAGACAACTATGCGACGATGTCGTGGGCAATCTCGCCGTGGATGTTGGTCAGGCGGAAGTCGCGACCGCCGAAACGGTACGTCAACTTCGTGTGGTCGAGGCCGAGCAAGTGCAGCATGGTCGCATGGAGGTCGTGAAGATGAATCTCTCCTTCGACGGCTTTGTAGCCGAGTTCATCGGTCATGCCATACTTCAGACCGGGACGGACACCGCCGCCAGCCAGCCAGGCGGTAAAACCTTCGGCATTGTGGTCGCGACCGATCGTTTCCTTCCCATCCAGAACTTGCGTTTCCGGCGTGCGACCGAACTCACCCGTCCACAACACAAGGGTCTCGTCCAGCAGGCCGCGTTGCTTGAGGTCCGCGAGCAGCGCAGCAATCGGTTTGTCGATCGTCTCAGCCCGGTCCTTGAATTTGTCGAGACTGCTGTGATGATCCCAGCCGGTCGACGTGACCTCGACAAACCGCACCCCCGATTCGACCAGGCGCCGTGCCAGCAGGCACTGTCGACCAAAGTCGTCCGTGCTCTTCTCATCGATGCCATAGGCATCGAGCGTTTGTCTCGATTCCGAGCTGAGGTCCAGCACGCGCGGGACCGCAGCCTGCATGCGATCGCTCAGTTCCAGCGAGTTGATGACTCCTCGAACTTCTTCGGTCTGAGTGAGCAGCGGCTCATTCATGAGCTGTGCCAGTTTGAGCGCACGACGTGCTCCGTCCTGTGTCAGGCCATGTTGGGGATTCAGGTTACCGATCGTGGCGTCCTTGACGGGTTGACCTTCCCAACCGAGACGCGTGGCCTGATACGTGCTCGGCAGAAACGCGCTGCCGTAGTTGGCGGGTCCGCCGAAGGTTCGCGTCGGCTTGATCGTGAAGAACCCGGGAAGATCCTGATTCTCCGTTCCGAGGCCGTAGACAACCCACGATCCGAACGAGGGACGCACGAACTGGAACTCTCCCGTATGCATCATGGGCACAGCAATGGGGTGGGCGCGGCTGGGAGCGGAGACCGCGTTCAGCATGCAAAGGTCGTCCGCCTGTTTGGCGAGGTGAGGGAAGGCGTCGGAGACCCACATGCCGCTTTCGCCGTGCTGGGCAAATTCCGTCAGAGGCGCGAGCAGTTTGCCTTTGTTCAACCCCTCCTTGCCACCTCCGGCTTTCAAGCTGGGTTTGTAGTCGAATGACTCAAACTGCGACGGACCTCCAGCCATGAACAGGAAGATGACCCGCTTGGCTTTGGGGACATAGTGCGACTCACGCGGCGATAGGAGTCCACCGGATGCAGTGGGTGCGAGACCGGTTACCGTGAGAGCCCCGAGTCCGCAAGAGGCTGCCTGGAGCCACCCGCGACGTGAAAGTGTCGTTTCTATGGATTGATGTGACATGGAGAAGTGTCCTCCAGTTTTTTGTGTCGCTTTTGTTGATAGATGATTCAGCGATCCGGTCTGTTCGAGGTTCAGTCACCGATGTCGACGAGGTATCGAAACTCAGCCGTCGTGAAGAGCGTGAGGAACCATGCCGACCATCCATTGACGAGTTTTGGATCGGCCCCATTCTCTGTTGTCTCGTCGGATGCGGGCGTCTCGGCTTGCTGGACTTCATGTACGAGTTGCAATGCGGCTTCACTCTCAGCAGCGGTCGGAGTACGTCCCAATGCCCATTGCATGGCCAGCGCGACTCGTCCGGCATCGTCGGTCGCATCCGGTGAGGTCATGAGGCGTTCGGCTGCGTGTCTGGCCTGCTCGGCCGCGAATGTCGAGTTCCGCAGGTACAGCGCCTGTGACGGAACGTTTGTGATGGCACGTTGACCTGTGACGAGGCTCGGTGACGGGAAGTCGAACAGGTCGAACACTTCCGGGATGTAATCACGCACCACCGGCAGGTAGACACTTCGATGAACGTTCGCCGGTTGAATCTGTTCCGTGGGAATCTCGCGGGCTAACCTGTCTCCCAATCCGGTCACAGTCGATCCGTCCTGACGTGCAGGATCGAGTTGTCCGCTGACTGCGAGAATCGCATCGCGAATGGCTTCGGCTTCGAGTCGTCGCGGAGTCGCACGCCAGAGCAGGCGGTTATCGGGGTCTGCTGTGAGGTGCTGCTCATCCACATGACTACTCAGCTGATACGTGCGACTCAATACGATTGCCCGGATCATGCTCTTGACGGACCAGCCCTCCTCAATGAACCGCAGGGCAAGGTAGTCAAGCAGTTCGGGGTGCGTGGGTGGTTTCCCGAGCATGCCGAAGTTGTCAACAGTGGGAACGATGCCTCGACCAAGCAGATGATGCCAGATCCGGTTGACCATCACTCGTGCAGTCAACGGGTTCCGGGGGTTCGCGATCCACTCGGCCAGTTCCATGCGACCGCTGTGAGTGGGGTCCACCGGCGAGGCGTCCGGCACGTGGACAGCACTCAGAAAACCACGCGGCACGACATCTCCCGGGGTTCGGAAGTCACCACGAATCGCGAGCTTTGTGTCAGCCGGAGCCTCGCGATCACTCACCGTCATCGCATACTTGGGTCGAGGGGGCCGACTCTCCTTGAGAGCTGTCATGCCGGCTTCAAGCTTCGCCAACTCGTCCTTCAGTGTGCCGAGTTGTGCAGTGGCTTCGGTCGCTTTGGCGACCGCCTCGGCGAGCTTGGCCGTCGCATCCAGCTGTTCAGGGTTGGTTGTTGTCGAGACTTCTTCGACCGGCTCTGCTCCGGTTTCCTCGGTTTCGGACGAATCCTTTTCGGGAGTTTCTTCCGTGGTTGTTTCGGCCACAGTTGCCTCCGCTTCGAGTCGCGAGGTGAACGCAGCCAGTAGTTCCTCAGCTTCGGTCTTCGTGGTCAATGCGAGCTTTTCGGCTTCCTCAGCCTTGGTGAGTTCCTCCTTCTTGGTCGTGACCGACTGCTCTGCCTCTGCGATTTGCTTCTCATGGGCTTCTGCCGTTTCGTGCATTGCCCGGGCGTTCTCGCCGAACGGCAACAGCTCTGTGGGATTGTTGCTGTACTTCTGCTGGATCGTCCCATAGCGAGGCATGGTGCTGAGGAAGATGCCTGCCAGTGCGTAGTAATCCTTCTGCGGAATCGGATCGAACTTGTGGTCGTGACAACGTGCACACGAGACAGTCATCGCCTGCATCGATTTGAACACCACATCGATCTGGTCGTCTGCGATGTCCATCTGGAACTCGGCACCCCCCGAGTTGTGTCGCTTGGGGCCGAAAGCCAGGATGCTGGGGGCGATGTTCCGAGCTTCGATCGTTTCGGGTGAGTCGCCTTCCTGACCGGAGAGCAGGTCGCCGGCGATCTGCTCGCGGAGGAACATATCAAACGGCTTGTCGGCGTTGAACGAATCGATCACATAGTCCCGATACGGCCAGGCGTGCGGGTAGGTGAAGTTGAACTCCATCCCGCTCGATTCGGCGTAACGGACAACGTCCAGCCAGTGTCGTCCCCAGCGTTCGCCAAACTGGGGAGAATCGAGCAGCCGGTTGACGAGGTTTGCCAACGCGTCGGGTGACTCATCGGCCACGAACTCCGCGACCTGCTGTGGTGTCGGGGGCAATCCGATGAGATCAAAGTAGACTCGGCGAACGAGTGTCTGGCGGTTGGCGTCGGCGACGGGGGCGAGTCCGGCTTCCTCCAGTTTGGCCAGCACGAAGCTGTCAATCATGGGATCGCGTGCCCACTCTGAATTCGTCACCGCAGGGGAAGGAACAGCCACGGGAGGCTGAAAGGCCCAGTGCCCTTTGGATTTGTTCAGACGCTGTTCTTTCGCTGTCGGCCCCGTGTCTTCGCGAGAGTCGGGCGCGCCGAGTCGAATCCACTCCTCGAACGCTGCAAGCACTTCATCGGACAGCCGCTCTTCGGGCGGCATTCCCGATACGCCTTCGTCGTGCCGCAGCATCCGCAGCAACTCACTCTTCTCAGCGTGATGCGCCTGCATCATCGGTCCCGAGTCACCACCGCGGAGCATTCCGGAAGGTGAATCGAGTTCCAGCCCCCCCTCGATGGTTTCGCTGTCCTTGGAATGGCATTCATAACAGTGATTGACCAGGACAGGCAGAATCTGTTTCTCGAACAGTTCCAGTCCGTCGGTGTTTGCTGTGACTTCGTTCGGGGTCTGGGGGGCTGCCTCTTCCGCGAGGGTGAAGCTCACACCGAAGATCAAGAGCAGCGCAGGGAGACAGATTTGTGAAGTGTGTTTCATCACTCGTCTCGGCACATGTCAGGGGTGGGGAACTTGTTGACGACCGACATGCTGGCAGTCAACAGGGGAAGGTTTTGGTTGATCGTTCAGATCAGGTTGGTTGCTCCGGCCCTTGTCGGGATATTCGGATATTGATATCTATAATATCGTCAGTTAGCATCGATGTCAAATTGTGATTCGGACGTTGTTCACGAAACAGCAGGCAGTCGTTGGGTTTTAGGGAGAGAATCGAAGTGTCTTCCGAAGTCAGGAAGGACAACCCAACTTGCCTGATCGTATAATGATTGACAGAGTAGATCGCTGAGTTTGTCATTCTCCCAGAGCTTTTGGCTTTGATGATGCAGGAAGAGAAAAGATGACCGATTGGATCACTAAGTTTCCTGGTGCGGCCTTCCGGCTTGTGATGCTGGC
>JAGQQG010000123.1 GCA_020426325.1 Planctomycetaceae bacterium
AAGTGCTGCGTCCCTGGATTCAGAAACAATGGCCCGCGCTGGTGCGGTCGCTCATCGTGTTGTTTGCAGGTGTCGCACTCCAGTTGCTGGAGCCGTGGCCACTGAAGTACGTCCTCGACACGGTGATTGCTCCTGCGGTCGGCTTTGATGTTGATGCCACCTCGCCCCCCAACACCTCGTGGGTCCTTGTGATGTGTGCGTTGGGAATTGTCGCCATCAGCGGGCTGCGGGCGTTGGCCGAGTACGTGCAGACAGTCGGGTTTGCCCGTGTCGCGAATCGCATTTTGAGGGACGTTCGCGAGCACACCTATCGACATCTGCAGGCATTGTCGTTGAACTTCCACAACCATGCCCGCAACGGGGATCTCACGGTCCGCGTGACTCGCGATGTGAGCATGCTGCGCGATGTCGTGTCAACGGCCGTTCTCCCACTCTTGGCCAATGCGCTGCTGCTCGTCGGCATGCTGATGTTGATGCTGTGGCTGCAATGGAAACTCGCACTGCTCGCCATCTCAACACTGCCACTGTTCTGGCTGACGACCATCAAGTTGACCCGCAGCATTCATCAGGCTGCCCGCAAGCAGAGGCGACGAGAGGGTGAGATGGCAGCGACCGCCGCTGAGTCCATCGCTGCCATCAAGGATGTGCAGGCGTTGTCTCTGGAGTCGATGTTCTCCGAAGGTTTCTCCGGCCAGAACCGCAAGAGTCAAAAACAGGATGTGCAGACGGCTCGTTTGTCTGCACAACTGGAACGGTCGGTCGACCTGCTCCTCGCGATCTCGACTGCTCTGGTCGTTTGGTACGGCGGCGGTCTCGTGCTCTCACGTCAGCTCTCGCCGGGTGAACTGGTCGTGTTTCTGACGTATCTTAAGCGGGCATTTCGACCGGCTCGTGACTTCGCCAAGTTCAGCGGGCGACTTGCCAAGGCAGCCGCAGCCGGGGAGCGAGTGGTCGAACTCCTCGAACAAACCCCCGAAGTGCAGGATTGCCCGAATGCAGTTGCAGCTCCAGTTTTTGAGGGACGCGTCACCTTTGAGCAGGTGTCGTTTGCCTACTTGGCTGGTTGTCAGGTGTTGAAGGAGATCGACCTCGACGTCGGTGCAGGTCGCCGGATTGCCGTCGTCGGCGAGTCGGGCATCGGCAAGTCCACGCTCATCAGTCTGCTCATGCGACTGTACGAACCCCAGGAAGGACGTCTCCTGATTGATGGCGACGATATCCGTCAGTTCAAGGTCGACTCGCTTCGGCGGCAGATCGGCGTCGTGCTTCAAGACAGCATCGTGTTTGCCACAAGTTTGCGAGAGAACATCCGCTGCGGGACCGAAGCCACCGAAGAGCAGATCGAGACGGCTGCCCGACTCGCGAACGCTCATGACTTCATCATGGCCCTCCCCGATGGTTATGACACCATCCCCGGCGAGCGAGGAGTCACCCTGTCGCGTGGACAGCGTCAACGACTCGCCATCGCACGCACAGCGGTCCGGCTGACCCCCATTCTACTACTCGATGAACCAACAACCGGGTTGGACGCTCAAAACAAACAGACGGTCATCGAGGCACTAGATCGCCTGTCGACCGATCGCACAACGTTCCTGATCACCCACGATCAGGGCCTGCTCTGCCTGGCCGATGAAGTGCTGCGTCTCAATCAAGCGGGACTGACGACCTCGCCAGCATGTTTGAATGCAGATCGTCGCCAGCAACCGGTTGTCATCCCCACTTGAAACACGCAATCTGATTTATCGAAAACATTCCCCCATGCTGTCTGACGCTGACCGAGAACTCGTCCGTCGTGACCCGCAGATCACGGGGCTGCCATTCGCACTTGACGATCAATCGACCACGGAGTGGATCACGCAGATCTGGGATGACATTGATTGCCAGTCGGTGACAAGTACGTTCATTCGCTACAAGCCGGGCAGGAGTTGCCTCGTCAGCTTTCGGGCTGAACAGAATGGTCTGCCGTTGAGTTTCGCGGTGAAGTGCTTTGGACACTCAGCTGCCGAAAAGTGGAAACGCTTGCAAACACACGTGAAGCATCGTCGCGGGCAGGGTCAGCCTTCAATCATTCATCCATCAATGTCAGTGATTGCCTTTCAACGACATGATGACCCACAACTGCGATCACTGAGGCGACTGGCCTATCGGCACGGCGAACGCAAGTTGCTTCGAGAACTTCTTCCGAATTCTCCCGAACTCTGGTCGGCTCGCATTTCCGAACTGCGGTACAACCCGGAACGCCGCTTTGTTGGGAAGCTCCTGATGACGCACGGTCCGGTCGGGGTTCTCAAGTGTTACTCGAAGCCGCGATTTGATGCCGTGATGCGTGCCGGTGATCATCATTTCCTTCAAGCTCTCGGAGCATCGACGCAACTTCAGGCCATCGTGTGGCCGTGGGTTGAGGGGCAGACTCTCGGAGACCTGTTGCGATCAGGCACCGCAACAGAGCAGGACATCGAGCGAACCGCACTCGCACTTGCCCGATTGCATGCCGAACCCTGCACTCTGCATCGAACCTACACGCCACATGGGCAACTGAACCGCATCCGCTCCCTGACTCTCAACCTCGATCAACTCGTCCCCGAGTTTTCCGCTCGTGTGTGTTTACTCTTGCCGGTCATGGAACGACAGTTGATGTCACAACCTGAACGAACATCGGTGATTCACGGAGACTTTCACGCTGACCAAGTGGTCCTCAGTGACGATCAGGCAACGTTGATCGACTTCGACAACCTTTCGATCGGTTGTCCACAGACCGATGTGGCGAGCTGGATTGCGCACCTCGAATGGTTGGCAGTTACGGGTGAAATTGAGCCGAACTCAGTGGATCGGTGCATCAAGACATTTGAGTCTGCGTATCGTGGGGCGTCGATTGACACTCACCCAGCAGAGATCACTCGGCATCTCGCGATTGCCCGTTTGTTGTTGATCGACCGCCCATTCCGACTCAAACTTCCCGACTGGCCACAGAAGATGCATCACCTCATTGACCGAATCGAATGCGATCTGCTCCCGAGCACGAGGGCACCCCGCAAACGTCCCCAATGGGGGCTGCCAAACGAACGATCATCGCAGCCGATCTCTCCCGATCCTGCAATGCCCATGTTGAGCGAGGCACTTGACCCTCGGGCAATGACCGAACACCTGCGGATAGCCTCACCGGCACTGAGTGAAGAGTTCGGAGAATTCGTGGTCGAGTCCATACGGATCGTCAAGCACAAGCCGGGACGACGATGCCTGATCGAGTATGCATTGACGTCGTCCCGGCGGTCAAGAATCGCGCGTCGCCGATCCATCCTCGGCAAGGTGCGAGCAAAGGGGGTCGACAAGCACAGCTATGCGATTCAGCAATCCCTGTGGAATGCGGGTTTCGATGATCTCGCGAGCGACGGCATCAGTGTCCCTCGCACACTCGGGACAATCCCGGACTTACACATGTGGCTGCAAGAGAAGGTCACCGGGCAAGTGGTCACCGAAGTGGTCAGTCGCGCCGACGGGTTATCTCTCGCCCCACGTATTGCCGAGGCACTTCAAAAGCTTCACGAGACAGATGTCACCACATCTCGCTGTTGGTCCTTCGATGATGAGTTGGCAATTCTCAACAAGAGTCTGCCAGCGGTTGCGGAACAGCAGCCCGCACTATCCGGAACGATTCACGAGATTCTGGAGAGGTGCCACGACGCTGTTGCCGCCATAAGTGACCATCCCACATGCGGCATTCATCGCGACTTTCACCCCGATCAAGTTCTCGTCGACGGCGATCGAATCTGGTTGGTCGACCTCGATCTCTACTGTCAAGGACACCCGGCCATCGACATCGGCAATTTCTGTGGCCACCTGTTGGAGTCAGCCGTCCGGAATGAACATGACTGTTCAATCCTGAACGAATTCGAAGAAGTCTTCCGTCATGATATGGTCATGCAACTGCCCACTCTGAATGCAGATGATATCCATCATTGTACCACACTGACTCTCGCAAGACTCATCACACTAAGTTCGCATTATCCAACCCGCCGAGCATTCACACCGCGAATTGTCACAGCCACGCGTCACTTCCTGCAAAGGAGGACCACGCCGTCCTGTCTCCAATGAGTGTCCCCAAACCCATCTGCCGATGTTGGAGACGGTTCATAGCGCTTATACCTGATGCACAAACAAGTCCGAATACATGCCGTAACCAAACGGCCAGTAACACCTCCACTGACCATAAATGGAGCGGTCAAATGTGAGCTGCGGACCCAGTCCCTCCTCGTAACCCAGCCAGCGTTTCCAGTCGATGTTCTTCTGTGTCATTTCTTTAGTAATGACGTTGTGACGGGACATCCCCGCCAGCGAGTTGCGAAAGCTCTCGGTCTGCCACTGAACGATCTTCCCCAGTTGACCGTTGTTGATTCGCTGTCGAGCCAGATCCCAGATGGACGACGACTGGACGCCGACGTGCAGAACGAGGCCGCTCGACTGCCACGCGCTCACAGCCTCCGCCGCTTCGTCGATGGTATGGGTCATTGGCTTCTCACAGTACACATGTTTGCCTGCGGCGAGGGCATCGAGTGTCTGCTTGACATGCCAGTGATCGGGCGTCGCGATGCAAACCGCATCGATCGATTCGTCGGCCAGCATGTCGCGGTAGTCGCCATATGTCTTCTTGTCGTGGCCGGTGTGCTGTTTGATGTAGTCCACCGCCACATCGCGATGCACAGTGTAGACATCGCACACACCAGCACCACCTGAAGGTCAGGGAAAGCCACTTCGAGCAAGCCAGTCGCTCCGGTGTGTTCTCCAGTGTGCAGAATATGACCGCAAGATGTAGTAAGGCCTCGCAGGCAACTGAAGCGGTGCATGAAAAAACGCCGGGAAATCAGCATTCCACAGCGTTTCACTTGTGTTCAGAGTACACCCGGAGGGACAACTACAGCGGATTCGTAAAGCATTGCCAAATAGCCGGTTACGCATTTGCTAAAATCAGTTAGTTGCCCCATTAGTTGCCCCATTGGGTCGTGGTGCCCCACGGCGTAGATCGATCCGGTATAACCCGGAGGCGTCCAATTTCGGCCCGGACGGTTCATCAGTCCTCTGGCAACTCTGAATCGCATCACGGGCCACACACGGCGTTCCTAGACCGCCCCAAACGAACAACGCACCACGGGATCAATCCCATGATGCGTCGTCGGTGTCCGTGTCGTGATGGATGCCGGTCAACCAAACTGCTGACTGGCGATGTTCCGCATCCAGTCGTTGGCGAACTGCGTGATGTCCGCTTGCAGCCGCTTGGCGTATCGGATGCCCTCCTCCTCGAACTGCACGGCCTCCTGATAGATTGGGAATCCACCCTGCTGCTCGAACGTCAGCGGGTAAATGCCCGTCTCGTTGACGAGGAAGGTCATGTCAGGATCGCAGCACAGGTCGCCGTTCTGCTTGAAGTAGTGAGCGACTGAGATCACCAGTGACTCGCCCTGCATCCGAATGACCTCGACATGCACCGGCATGAACGTGCCCTCGGTGTTGTCGATCACCCGATGTTCTCCCATGCGGTTCATCCCTTCTGTCAGTCGGCGGAAAATGGCCTCGGCCTGCTTGTTGAGTTTCCTAAGCATGGTCGTCCTCCTTCCTCGTGTTCTGCTCGATCTGGAGAAAGCAGTCGATCAACTGTGGAATGATGAGGGTCATCACCAGCAGCACGAAGTACACCGCTGTCGAGATGAATGTCACCAGCAGGTTCTCGAAGATGCCTCGGAAGGCACCGAGGACGAAGAAGAGGGTGATCAGACCCGCCAGTACGTAGTTGAACTTCACGATGAAGTGCAGCACCCAGAAGCGAGGGACGAACGGCTTGGCTAGTCGCTTCTGTTTCGCCCCCCTCGGTCTGGGAACTTCCAGAATCGCCCGGCAGTTGGGGCACCGGAGACCGGTGCCTGCCTTGTCAGGGCGAGCATTGAGGCGGGTTCCGCATTGGTCGCAGTTGAACTTGATGGAACTGGTCTTACTGGTCATGAGATGGTCTCGCTGAGTTCAAAGAATGAAGAAGCCCGCCACGGGGGCGGGCTTGCTGGGATTGGTCTCGGACAGGTCTCACTGCATGGCAGCGGCGACGGCTTGGTAAGTTTCCAAGGCAGTTTTGGCTTTGGTGGATGATCCGCAGGCGTCGATGAACCGACCCACCTGATCGATAGCGTGCAGGGCCGTTCCGATGTCCTTGAACTCGGCGGCGAAGGTGGACGCCCGCTTGATGGTCTCGACATCGACCTTGCCGCTGTCATTGGACGGGCCACGCAGGACGGCACTGACACGACCCGCAGTCACATCGACGCCAACCTTGGTGAGTTCGATGGCGATTCGCTTCTGCGTCCAATCGGGGTGGTCGACGTGGGCCTTGCGAATTGCCTCGGCCTTTGATCCCAGACCTGCATAGTCGGTGGCGTTCGTCGTGGTGTTGGTGTCGTTCGTACTGTCGGTCTTCTTGGTGCGTGTGGTTGCCATTGTTGTGTCTCCCGTTCGTTGGGTTGTTTGTGGTTGTCGTGGTGAACGTCACCACAACGAACGGCAGAATCGCCTTGGAGACGGAGCGGCTGTAAGCCCGGTCGAGGCAGAAAAGAGAAGAAAATCACAACAGGCGATGGCACCGACTTTTGCGGGCTGGCGAATTCGGGTGGTTGGTCATTGACCCGATGAAATCGCCCGATTCGGCGGCGAGAATGGCGTCATGAGCCGCACGACTTCACCACATCGGAGTGGTTTCGGAACGGTTTGAACGCCGTCTGCGGCGATGGTGGGCGGGATTGGTCGGGCACCGTTTGGAGAACAAAGGGACCAGACAGTCGAGGGCGTCAGCACGTCGCTGGCAAGTTTCAGAATCCTCGATAAAGGAGAACTGTCATGGCGAAAACGAAGAAGAAGTCTCTGCGAGATCGGCTCGATCCGAACGAACTGTACGTGACCTACTCAGGAATGAGTGGAGGACATTACGGACTGGTCGTTTACGGCGACCCCGAACGGACGCCTCGCATCTACAGCCGAAACAACCTCGATCCTCGATTGGCGAAATCGTCTGTATGCGAATCGCTGCGGGAGGCGAACCAAGCCCTTGATGACGGGGAGATTTGTGTCCTCACACCACTGTCCGAAATGGTCAAGGTTTGGAGTGCCAAGGAAGTCCGTCGCTGGGCGGACGGGAACATCGACTCCGACCGCATTCATGAGTACGTGGGTCGGCTCGATTCCCGTTGAGTTGACCGGGAGCGGGCGGGGCATCGTCACGGTGACGGTGCTCCGCCTGAAAACCAACTGGTCTGCATCATCGGTCGGTTTTTTGGCTGGCGAACATCTTGCAACGGTTCTCACCAGTTTGATCACTGCACTGCCACAACAACACACCCCACACCCTTTTGGTGTGGGTGTGGTTGTGGGTGAGTGATTCCCCCGAATGATGACCATTTTGCAATTTCCGTATCTCTATGGAAGCAAAATGCAAAATGCTGTTTTTCAGGCAAAACACGCCTCATTCGACAGACCATTTTGCAACCCATTTCAAAATGGTCAGACGCCTATTATCGAGTGAAGGTACGCACCTCCACGACTCTCTCGATGCACCCTGCTGCCTAACAAGCCTTCCAAAGCATCCTTAACTTTGATGTCTCCCGGTGCTTCTTCGCCCAAGAGACTACGCACACCCTTGATGATGTCACCCTGTGTGATCGTGCCCGCCTGTTCGATGACCTTGTAGATCGTGTCGTCTAGCGAGTCAGCGATTTCGGCATCGACAATCCTGCCGACAAGCCCGGAGGCAGTTTCGTCGTCGTATTCAATCCCGTTGAGCCAGATATGGTCGAACTTGACCGTGAATGTTTCAAACTCCCGGCCCATCTTCTGCTTCGCACACGAGACAACTGAGAGATCATCCTTCTTGCAGACAGCGATTGACGTGTCCACGTTGTCCCGCAAGGAGCGCCCGCCACGCTCACGGGTGGTGTTCTGCCACCCGGTATGGTGAATGAGAATCACAGTCGCTCCTGTTCGCTCACGCAATAGTTCGATGCGTTTCAGAAAGGCGTTCATCTCGGCATTCTTGTCGGCATCACCGCTAAAGTTTTTCGACAGCGTATCGATAATGATCGTATCGGCTTTGCCAAGTCGTTCTTCGAGGTCACTCATGAACTCTTCGATGGCATCTTCGTCTGTAAAATCGTACGAACTTGGGCAGTACACGAAGTAATCATCGTCTCGGATCTCGGTGTGGCCGATCCCTCGCTGTTTGCACCACGCCAGACAGCGATACTCGAAGTCGTCGGCCCCTTCACTGATCACGTAGAACACCTTGCCATGCTTGACTGGAAACGAATCGAGGAAATCCCGTCCCGTCGCAATCGAAAGAGCAAGGTCGATGGTCAACCATGTCTTGCGGGAGCCACTCTCTCCAAATAGCACAGCCGTCGTGTTCTTGCGGAGCAGTCCTCTGACAAGCCATTCTGGACGAACCATATCGAGCCGTTCGCCAAGCTTGAACGTCCTGCGTTTTCTCTCTTTGCCCTTGGCGGAGACAGTTGGAGTGCAGGTCGTCGTCCACGGATCAGGAAACTCAGATAACGAATCGGCCAAGTAATTGGCTCCGACAACAGCCGTCATCTCATCCGCTGATTGGGCGTCGGCGAGATGCAAGGATGGCGTTTCGAGGTATCCAATGACTCCATCAGTATTCTCATAGACCGACTCTGCATTCAGGTACTCAAGTGTTGACCTGTCGAGTTGGTCACCAACGGTGCCATCGTAGGATGCCACGACGGCACTGCTGATTTTGTGGCCAATCTCCGAGGCCGACCAAGGGTAGTATCCCCCTTGAGAATCCACGTTGTCGCTTCCTTCACCCCATTCGTAAAGCATCTCGAACGCTTCATCAGCAGGAATGGCGAATCCCCAAAGCAACTTCACGGCCAAAGCAAAGCAATAGCAGTCCGCACCGCTACCCTGACCTTGTGTCGCCCCCGGCTGGCGTGACATCCATGCTTTTGCCTGTGCGATGCGTTCATCCATCTCGACAGGAACGAATTCGATAGCCTCCTCGTGGTATGCATCGTCGCCAATCTCGAATTTGGAGTGGCTTCGGTCATCATGCCGCTGCGGTGCGGACTCACAAACGATCCAATTCGGGTCATACACGGGCAATGATTCGATCAGTTCAGGCGTCGGCGGCAGGTTCGGTACATACCCTTTTCCATCTGCACGCCGACCACCGGGGGCAACGCAGTATCCCCCGTCGGCTTTGAGGTCGAGATTGTATTTCCTCCCGTCAATACAAGTCTTCTGACGGCACTTCACTTGAGTACCCGGATGGCGGTAGTAGAAATGACGCCCACTTGATGGCGTTGTCACCTGCAACGGAGTTGCGGGACACCTGCTCTCGACGAGTTCGATTGCATCAAGGTCGTCAGCATCAAGGATCACCACTCCGATCCCGGTCGCAGTGTCGAGAGACGATGAAGGTTGCTCACCAGTGAGCAGTGCCCAATTGCAATCTCTGATTCCATCCATAATCTCCCGCATCTTGTCAGGAGCAGGTTGACGCTCCTGATACTCCTTCCATTTCACCATCGGCTTCTTGCTGCCGGGTGACAGCGGAACAAGCGAGTACCCCTGTGCATAGAGTGTCTTGAATCCTTGAAATGGCGACATTTCTACATGAATGACGCCTGTTTGTTCATTTTTCTTTTCCATCAGATCACTACTATAATCATGCAGCGACGGCACAATGCCGACGCAATTCCATCAAGCAGCACTCGGATGACGCCAAACGATGACGGTCATCTTTTGAACTGCGATTCACGAATGCCGCTCACTGTCACCACACGATCTGGTGAGCGGCATTCGCTGTTCAGAGCACGCTCTGCTGGTCTACACACCACTTCACGTAGCCGTACGGACAGTGCCGCACGCTCGGATGCTCATTGCGATACGCCTCGACCCGCAGGATGGAACCCACTTCGTCACTCGTGTAATGGAATGCCTTCCCGCCCTCTCTGAGTGTCGATGGGCGTGGGTACTTCCCTCGCTTGATGCGATGGTTGAAGCAGGACGGGGTGATCCCTATCAGGTGAGCGACCGCCGTCTGGCTGAAGAGTCGTATGTGTGTAGACATGAATCGTGTCTCCAAATTGGCACCGCACCATTGCGGCTCAATCTATCAAGAGTGTCGCCGAATCGTTTTTCGTTACCTTTTTCACGAATCGCAGTTTTTTCCGACGAGAATGGCGAACGCCACGCCCATATAGGGCATGGAAATAACAACTAACAAAACTGAATCATCACAAGCCGAGTCACCAGAGCGTGTCTGCTCCGATTGCGGCAAAACTCCTGCAACTGTCTGCTTCAAGATCTGGCGTGATGTCACGACATGGCGATGCCGAGTTTGTGACCGATACCTCCGAGCGTTGGGGCGTCCCATCTGATCACGATCCGTGACCAGAAAGTGGCCCCCGAATCGACCAAGCAAGCGAGAAGTTACCGGCGATTGCGGGACAAGTCAAAAATCGCAGATTGAGCAGCTTTGGCTTTCGGTCCCAAAGTCAAACACGGCGTTGCGAGTGCTTGCAGACGCAAACCAGATTTTTTCGTCCGTGAGACGATTCGAGTATTCTTCTCTCTCGTGATTCACTTCACAGCCACGACATGAGTCTCCCGTCGTCACATGATGGCTGCCTCTCAAATCGCAGTTGTTTCACCTGTCGTTCTCTGATCTTGGCGACGACGTGACAGAGCCGTTTCGCATCGCTTCCAACACTGTGTGTGATTCGACTGTTTCACCAACCGAGTAGATCACGACTTGCATGAGTCGAGTGCACAAGTTTGTACGGCTTCAGCGTCGAATCGCCTGAGAGCGTGTGTGCACTGTCTTGCACGTGTAGGCGTCAAAAACACTGCAATCAAGCACACACGACGTGTGAGGTATACGCTAGACAATCGCTTCAGGAATCGCATGAGCGACATGCGTCGACACCACAACCCAGATGGTGTTACGAGCGCATGTGCAACATGAGTGCATCCGAACGAAGTGTGTGTACTCGAACACGATGAGCGCAGTTCACCACTCAATCGCATCCGAGTGCATGCAGAAGCGAATCGCTGCACACCCTGTTGAACACACATGAGAGTGCAATCATCACGAGTGCATGTCGAGTAGTGTGTACAACTATCATGTCGCACACTTGCGCATAACAACCACCTTGATGATTCGACACGTGGATGCTCATCACCCGCATAGTGATGAGTATTAGTACCGTTATGACCGCCCACCCACTCTGCCACAGATCAGTCTCCCAAGTGTCCAAGGAGGCGCCATTAACCTATTGAAAATAAAAGTGCCTGACTTCAAGTGTCAGAATCAGCGGTAAGCGGAGATGTATGAAGCCACATCAAGGACGCTTCAGCCAGACGGTCACTGGTCCTGCCTCGTTTCGATGAATACCAATCTCGTTCAACGGCACATCGGTTGTGGCGTCGCAGGAATCGAGAGGGGCGAGATGAGACAGTTGGATCGTCAGGTTGAGAGAGCGTCACAGGACATCGTGTTGTCGGATACCTGTTCCGTGATGACCGACGACGGTCACGACAGCTGGGTGTCGAGCGACGAGTCGCTGAGCACGGCGCCTGCAAGTGGTCAAAGCCAGAGTCTTAATTGCCAAATCGGAGCGGACATTGATGTGATTCGGCCCGCAGCAGGGGTGGCTCCACTCGCAGCGGCCAACGGTTGGGGGCTGTGCAGTTTTCAAGGGATCGAGGAGTTGCAACGAATCGCAGCAACTCAGATCGAAGACTGGTTCATTCCCAATTGGCTGGAGTTCGGCTCGTTGGCGATGCTCTGCGGCGACCCGTTCTCTGGGAAGAGCAGCATTGTTGCTGAAATGATCGCAAGTGCCTGCAAGTGGGGTAAGTTCGGGCCGCACGAGATCCCGGCGGCGAACGTGTTGCTGATCGATCTGGAGAACAAGGAGTCGATCATCGTGAGGCGGCTCGAACGGGCAACTGAAGGCGACCTTGGTTGTTTAGAAGGCCAATTCCACAAGGCGTCAATTCCTGAGAGTCACCTGCCACTCGACACGGATACGGTGGAGGGAATGCTCCTCGAATTCAAGGAGACCGCAATCCGTGGCAAGACGGTACTCGTCATCGACACGTTCCGCAGTGCGTTTGATGCTTCAGAGTTGGATGTGGATGAAGTCAAGCGTCTGCTGTATCCGTTGCAGCGGGTTGCCCGACGCCATCAGGTGGCAATCTTGATCCTGCACCATCGCCCGAAGAGCGGGGCAAAGTACAGCGGTGGGACCGGAATCGCCGCCGCCTTGGACTATCTCTGGCTCTGGGAGTCGGAACCTGAGAAGCGGCGGGCCGTGCTGAGTCTGGAGGGGACACGGGGCGATTGGCAGGAGCCAATGGGGTTCTGGCTCAACGAGGCCGGTCGAAACATCTGGACTGGTGTCACCGTAACCCAGATCGTCGGCCAACTTGAGTCCGCCATCGTCCATCAGATCCAAGAGCAACCGGGGATTTCGCAGTCCGAAGTTGTCCAACGGGTACAGAGCACATGGGAGCATGATGAGGAATCACCGGGCGAGAAGCGGATCAGGGAAGTGATCAAGCAGATGTCGCAGCAGTGCAAACTCGTCAATCGAGGCAGCCGCAATCGCAACGAGCTTCATTTGGCAGACGATTGCACCGTGAAGAATTGCGACTGCTGACGGCGTTTGGCATTTGGCCTCCCTAGGGACTTGAGAAATGCCAAACGATGCTCAACAGATAACGGAACCAGCAGCAAACTGGATAGGGCGAGTCGCCAGCACGGGGCTGGCAATCCCCACTCTCCTAATCACGAAAGGTAATGTATCGATGGCACGAACTGCGAACACCAAGAGGAACCGAATGCAGGCCGGTGAGTTGTACGTGGCGTACTCAGGCATGCAGGAAGATGGAATTGAGTTACTGACGTATGGAGATTCACGACAGACGCCACGGGTCTACACCAGCGAGAACCTCGATCCTCGTTTGGGAAAAGTGAAGGTCTGTCAGACGCTTCTTGAGGCGAACCAATCTCTTGGGGGTGAAATACTTTGTGTCCTCCTGCCACTTTCTGAGATGGTCACACTCTTTGGAGCACCAGAGGTTCGCCAATGGGCGAACGTCAATGAGAATGCCACTGAGATTCGTAAGTACGTTGACCGATTGTGCTGACGACGGGATGTTCCTCGTTGGTATCAGTGGTGTGCATGATCGTATGGAATCGCCCTCCCACGACCTGTGTCGAAACACTGCTGCTCGTAGCGTCCGATGATTCTTTCTGACAAATCGCCGGGACTTCGTAAGATGTTTATGCCCCGATGAGGCCATCTGTTATCGGCCCATCGCTGAACTCCTATGAACGCTGATATGGCTCGCCGCTTGGTGCGGTGAGGCCACGCCTTCGCCCCCATCGGGCATCCCTACCGCTACCGGTGCGCAAAGAGAGCGGCCGGCGACAATAGAACTGGAGCATTCAAATGACGACTTACGTTGAAAACGAACCACTCTCTGACCCCATCGACGATGACATCAGAGAACAAGAGCATTTGGCCTGTGCCGCCCATTGGTGTGACACGAAGATCGAACTGGAGATGCATCGCTTCTACTCCGACGAACTGTTCGGAGTGGGTGAAGAGCGGATGCTGTATCACGCAGAGCAACGATTCAATCACCATTACGGCCAACTTAACGAGGAAAGTCGTGCCAGACTTCTGCGTCAGGTAGACGATTCGGCCTCCGAGCGACATGGAGACGAATGGGAAGTCTTCAAGCTCAACAACATGGACGACCTGTTCGAGCGACCTGATATTGAGGCGGTCAAGCGAGTCTTCTTTGACTTGATGCTGAGACAGATCAGCCTCAAACCCACCGACGACATGCCCCGCCGTTGTCTCGATCAAGCTGCTGCCGCATTGGCCGTTTGTCATGACCCATTGCCGCCAGAGAGGGCCGAGATGCTCGGACTGGCGGACGGTGCAACCTTTGCCAATGCCGTTGCCCTCAAGGAGCGATCGGATCGGCAGGATGATGAGCGTCTGAGGCAGTCCAAGATCGGCCCTGAGACCGAGGAGAATGATCCTGAAATCGACGAGGACTTCAAGAAGAAGATCGAGGAGATGGAGAGGCGGTTCAACGCAGAAGAGGAGGGCAAGTCATGACCGTATCGAATGAAACCGAACTGGACACAGAGTTGGAGCGGCTGCTCACGCACCTTGTCGAACGCCTCTATCGGGCTGACGATGATGTCCTGCTCCGTGTGGCCGAGATTGCGGCCGATGCCATTCGAGACCTCTTGGGATGCGCCTCGGACGAAATGGCAGCGGACTTGTTCCGCCCAATCCTGCGCTGGTCGGGCCTCTGGACGAACGACATCTGCCACGAGCTAATCGGCGAGCCAGACGGCATCGATTACCTCAACTGTGAGCCATCCGATTGGCTGGCCGAGATTGAGGATCACCACGTCATGATCTCTGGTGAGAACACAAGCGTGCAGCACCAGCAGTCATACAACCAGCCTCCCGAGCTTCCTGACGCCCACGACACCACGCCCGGAGATCAGGGCATGGGAAAACCAAAGATGGAGATGATCGACGGGCGATTCCAACAATTGCAATGTAAAGCAACCTGTGTGGGATCAGGAATCGTCGGAGTCTGCTCCTGCCTCGATCGGACCTTTAACCACTTCCTCCGCTACGCCTGCTCCCGCAGGTAAGTTAGGCCCATCAATTTGGCGAGAACGATGGACAGTGTGTCGAAAGTCAATCGAGAATTGCACGAATGTAACGCTCGGCAGATGGCTTCAGGTGGTGCGGATGAAGTTGGGTATGGCGGTCTCTTTCTGCTGCCATTTGGACGATCTCGCCGCCGGAAGGCACGAAGCCAATTGGATCGTTGTCTTGACCATAGTGTCATTCACTATCATGGGACTAGTCGGCATGAACAGGAGACATCGAATGCCAGCACCGTTTTTCGAGCGTTTGAGAGATTACTACCGAGACGTGGCGACCGTTCTAAGGGGGGAATCATCTGCCAGTAGCATCTTCCCGAATACGTCCGACATCGGAACATCCCGAGAAGTCGTCTACCGTAAGTTCTTGAAGGAACACCTTCCATCTGCCTGTAACGTTATGCTGGGCGGCTTTCTCTTCAACCAACAAGGTGAGGATTCGGGCCAGATCGATATTATCGTGACAATTGAGGACTGTCCGCAGTTCAACTTCACCAGTCCCGAAGGAAACGGCAAATCGTTCTCGTGTGTCGATGGTACGCTGGCGGTTGCATCGATCAAGTCTCACCTTAATTCCAACGAACTCCGAAATGCGCTGAAGAATCTTGCTTCGGTTCCGCAGCACAGAGTCGCTTTCGACTGGCCATCGCTTGGCATTGAGAATCCCTTCTACGAAGAGTGGCCGTACAAAATCATCTTTGCCAATGACGGGATTTCGGAGGAGACTCTGAGGCAAACGATGATCGATTTTTATACCGAACGGCCCGACATTCCGTCGAATCGGAGGCCCAACATGATTCATGTTGCTGGCAAATTCTGCATCCGTAGAACCTTCACTGATCTGGAGTACATGGGTGACACAATCAAAGCTGGAACTTACTTCACAACGACTGCCGATGTAGATGTTGCCTCACTTGTCGTTGTTGTCCATTCAATTCAACAGGGTCTTGCCGCATCCCGATACATTCCGTTCGACTATTCTGAACTCTTCAGCGGAATGTTCGGGATGAAAGAACGGTAGCGCTTCCTCGACCCACTGCTCTTTTCACACAATCCCCAATATCCATCCCTCAAGATCAGCGATACTTCTCTCTTCGTCGGTAAGTGGCGGATCAAAGTATCGACTCAGAATACCCCGCTGCTCCGCTTCTGACAGCCACCGGGCAACACAATACGCATCCTGTTGGTCGGCAGTTCGGCCAGAACGGGGATAGCGCTTGCTGAAGATCGACGGGTAGACTTCGGCGACCACCGACTTACCTTCGGGCACTTCCCAGCCATCGAATGGCCAGAAATGCACGGAGTTGCCGACTTCACGTCTGATTCGTCGCAACCATGAAATGCCAGCATGCGTTGATTTGGCCACCGACCCCTGCACGTCAAATCTGAACACGCTCTTGGCTGAACTTGTCCACTTCTCGGTTAGACGGAAGTCTTTGCTTGATCCCGTGCGATCTGGCGGGCCACCGACACCTTTCCGTATTGAATCAACGGTCACCCCATCTTGATCTGTCGGCCAGTGCTCGCAGAAATCGTCGAGGAAATTAGACCACGACTTGAGCTTGTACCGCTCGAAGTAATTCAGTGGGAAACTAAAAGCCGTGGTCGATCCCGGCGATGAACCGTTGGTTGGATCGAGCCTGTGCGATCAGCCACTCGGCGACTTCCTGCCGTGTCCAATTCCAAGTTTTGGATTGTGGGGCGGCTGGGGTGGGGATTCGTTCGGGACGGCCGGTCGTGGCGGCGTAGACCTGAAGACCGGCGAGGCGGGAGGTTGGCGTCTGTGCGCCCGAGTAGTCGATACCGATGTGGAGATGAAAGGTCATGTCCCTGTCGGCTCCACGGGATACGGCGTGCCGTTACAGGTGGATGAGACCTTTGCCATCATTGACTTGAGGCCATCAGGGACGTTCTCCCAAGCGGTTAGCGTGGAAAGATGCGCTCGCATTTTAGACTCTTTGTCCTTCTTGCTTTTTCCAGCTATTCCTGCGAGTTCCTCCAAATATGGGTCGCACTCAAAAAAGTCCCCACCTCCCTTTAGAGCGTCATGGATCGCCGTATTCCGCTTCTCATTTGTCGCTACGTCATCTTGACCAGTCTTGTCCGAGTCTGTGTCGTAAATGACGAGAATGCGTTTCCCGAGTGCTTGCATCATTTTGACAAACATGGGCAAGCTGTCCTTACCTCCTGTCTCTATGATTGAGCAGTTGTGCTTGTCGAAATCGAGTGGAGTCGGCATCAACTGGGCCAGATGCGGAATCGCTCCGAGTTCCGTCGTGCCCTCAACGAGAATGACGGATTCGGCAAAGAAGACTTCATTGCGAGGGCTGCTAAACTGCCGGATTTGCTTCAGCCTTTGTCGCCAGTCTTCGCTGAGGGGTGCGTTCGTAGGGCACCTGACAGTTGTTCCAGAATCAGCCGTCTTGGAAACAATCCGAACGGAATCCATTCGTTCAAGGTCAACGAAATCTTGGCTATGTGTTGTGTAGATGACTTGAGTGCCGCCGCCGGAGAGTTCGCACAACAATCGGTAAAGGTGACGTCTGCCGTGAGGGTGCAAGAACAGTTCCGGCTCTTCGAAAAGAAGGATGGCTGATTCCTTGTGAAGTTCTCGATATGCCTGTAGCAGCGAGATAACCACCGCCGACTGAATGCCGGACCCCATCCGGTCAGCATCGACTGGGTGTGGAGTTTCCGGGTCTTTGAACAAAACGGAGAAGCTCTTGTAGAGGTTGATTGGATCAATCTCGTCGAGAGTGATTTCCACGCCAGAGATTCCAGTGTGGGCCTCCAAGTTTTGCACGATTTGATTTTGGAGTTGGTCGAAGTCGTCTGTTCTCAGTAGCTGCCGAGCTTCGTTGAACTTTTCCTGAAAGGCATCGAACCTCTCCTTGTCCGCCTTCAGCTTCTTGCTTACGGAGTGAAGCATTCTTCCAAGAATCGACCACTGGCTGCCGGATAAGTGATGTCGGGCATTTCGATCCACGTCCACCATCACCACGGGCAATGCGTCTCTGATCGATGTTGACACTGTTGCCGGTGATGGATGAGGCTTGCTGTTCGGCCTGCCTGCCGGTCGCTTGAGAACCTCGACAGGGTTCCCATCCTTGTCTATGCAGACAAACTCTGAACGAAGATCGCCCTTCTGATGTTTGTCCGTGTTTCTTTTATAGCGAGTTACCTTGAACTGAATGCCGTTGAACTCCTTCGGATCGCCGACATCACCCCGAACCTCTCGCACTTCGTCACACCAAATGCTCACAACAATGTCCGCATCGTCGTCGTAACCATGAACATCTTTGTCTTCGAGTGACCTGATGCTCGGCCAACGATCACCCAGAACCAAATTGATGGCCCTTAGGACGTTCGATTTACCGGAATTGTTTCCTCCAATCAAAGCGCACAGGTCTGCTGGCGAGAATGAGGCGTCTTTGATACTGCGGAAGTTCTTGACGTGGACTCGTTCCAGCTTCATGAGATGTCACCTTCCTTCCCACACTCAGCATTTACCTGTTCGATGAGCCACGTCACGGCTGACTTGAGGTTCTCTAGTGCCTCGCTGGTGGTCAGCTTCTCGAACGGAATCCGTGCCCGCTTGGTCAGTACGTCTTCACCGAAGGTCACACCCGGAATCTCGTTAATCTTGGCGAGTAATTGTCGCCGGATAGCATCGTCGCTGAAGGGTGGTTTCTTGAAGAGCCAGTCAAAGCGAAAGACGAACCAGCCCTGAGTAGCCATCCGACAGACATGGTATTTGATTCTGCCGTGCTGGATGGTCGGGACGATCCCGCCCTCCTTGGAGCCAGTTCCCCACCACACATAAGTCACTTGGGGCGTGATCCAATGCAGGATGCCTTCGGCGACTTTCTTTGAAGCCTCGCCTGACCGCTCCGCCAGAGCGGCCATGAACATGGCTTCGTCCCACTGCTTGCCAGCTTTTGTTCCCGACGACTTTTTCTGCCGTGCGGTCTCGGTCTGGCCGAGGACTCGGGGCACGAGCGTCTTCATCCCTTCACCGATGAACTGCTTTACCTCGATGGCCAGCACCTCGGCAGGGTCCATTTGCTCGTTGAGAAACTCGACGACACGACGCAGTTCGGCAGGAATCGAGTCGGCGAGGAAGACCATGCGAATCCTTCCGGCTTGCAGGTTGGTCTTCACTCGCTGCCAGAACTCGTCAATCTCCTGATCTTCACCAAGGAAGGTTGTCAGCACCTCCTCCGGGTCTTCCTCGTTCTTCTCACATCGACTCTCGAACTTGGCTCGGACTGTTTCGACCGGCCAGTAGGCGACCGCATT
>JAGQQG010000124.1 GCA_020426325.1 Planctomycetaceae bacterium
C
Source organism: Planctomycetaceae bacterium (assembly GCA_020426325.1). Classification (GTDB taxonomy): domain Bacteria; phylum Planctomycetota; class Planctomycetia; order Planctomycetales; family Planctomycetaceae; genus JAHBXU01. The sequence continues at coordinate 2 of JAGQQG010000124.1, forward strand.
TCACGTTCAGTGAGCCGGAATTCTCAAAGCGTTCGAAGTCAATTTCGACAGTGAATGGCGTGTCGGTGGCGAGCAGATCTGTTGGCTGGCAGGGGACAACACGGATCGCGTCAAGTCGTATCTTGTTGGTGCCAGGAGCCGTGTCGATGGTCCAATGACGGCTGAGAGACGACTCCAGTGCGGCTGTGAGGTATTTGGCGACGGTGTCCTTGACTGGTCCGTCGGTCTTGACCTGTCCCGCATCGAGCCAGATGGCCCGCGAGCACAGACCTGAGATGGCGGTCATGTTGTGACTGACGAAGAGGACGGTTCTTCCAGACTTGGAGACGTCCCCCATCTTTCCGAGGCACTTCTGCTGAAAGCGAGCATCCCCGACGGCCAGGACTTCATCGACGACCAGGATTTCAGGCTCCAGGTGTGCAGCGACGGCGAACGCCAAGCGGACATACATCCCGCTGGAGTAACGCTTAACAGGGGTATCGAGGAAGTCATCGACTTCAGCGAATGCAATGATCTCGTCGAATTTTCGTCGGACCTCGCTACGAGTCATTCCGAGTACTGATCCGTTGAGGTAGATGTTCTCGCGTCCCGTTAGCTCTGGATGAAATCCGGTCCCGACTTCGAGCAGGCTGCCGACTCGTCCCGCAATTCCGACTCGTCCCTTCGTTGGCCGAGTAATGTGCGACAGAACCTTCAAGAGCGTGCTCTTGCCTGCACCATTGCGGCCAATGAGTCCCACCACCTCTCCCTGTTGGACCTTGAATGACACATCCCGGAGTGCCCATAGGTCTTGATGAGATTTCGATTCGTCAGTTTGAGGCCTCATCCATTTGAGTGGAGTGCGTGCCAGTGACCGCCCCGTTTCGAGGAGCGTCTCCGAGAATCTCATGTACGAAAACTTCGTTCCGAGATGGAACTGTTTCGAGACATGATCGACATGGATGGCGAGTTCGTTCATGGGTCAGATGCGGTCGGCAATCCAGTCTTCAACACGGCGGAAGTACCAAAGTCCGCTGATCAGAATGGCGAACGTCATGCCAATCGAGAACGTCAGCATGCGAGTAGTCGGTGCCTCTGTTCCCAACAATGCCCAGCGAAACCCCGCGATAATCCCGACCATCGGGTTCAATTCGTACCACCACCATCCTGAGAGGTCATGCTGGGCTGGGTCATAAGCTACCGGGCTGGCGAAGAAACCAACCTGAACCAGGAACGGGACGACGTAGCCGATATCACGATAGAGTGCATTCAGAGCCGACAGCAAAACGGCAACGCCAACCGAGAGCAAGACGATCAGCACCAGAAACACCAGCACCGCAGGCGACTGGCGTGCCGGAAAGAATTGGTACCAGGCCATTAGTCCCAGAATGACTCCGAAACTGATGGCCAGTTCGAGGAGACCGCACAGCACATTCGCGGTCGGCAACAACATCCGAGGGAAGTAGACCTTTGTGACTAACTGACGATTCGTGACGAGTGTCTGACTGCCGTCACGCATCGACAGGGCGAGCAACTGCCAAGGCATCCAGCCGCAAAAGAAGGTCAAGGCGTAGGGGATGCCGGGCACAGCAGGCTGGTAATTCAACAGCGTGAAGATCGTCTGAAACACCAGAAACATGATCACAGGCTGGAGAACGACCCACGCAACGCCGATGATGGCTTGCCGATAGCGAACTTTCACCTCGCGGGCGGCAAGGACGAGTGCCAGCTCGCGATAGGTCCACAATTCCAGGAGATCAATCAGTTGCCAGCCCGGAACCGCCTCGAAGTAATGCATTTCGCAATGTGGAGCGTCGTCTGCCCACTCCGAATCAGCCGTTGACAGTACCTCTACATTTTCCGGGACCGGCGAGTCGTGACCGGAAGCATGAAGAGAGGGTGGCATGGACGATCAAGGCCAAATCAAGAGTGTGTGATATGCCGCAAACACGACACAAGTTGTTCAACAAAGGACGATATCCCATCCTGAAAGTGCGGTCCATGCCCGAATGAACACTTGCAGTGGTTGTGACGTTTCTCCGGAAATCCAGCGTGCGGATTGCATCGAATTGTCGCATCACGCGCTTTCCGTTGATAACGATTCTTCGGTTCGGGAACGGTCATGCGAATTCCAGGCACTCTGAACCAACCAGCAGGTGCATCGTAAAAGCCGCAGTTCTGTTCAGGAACGGTGGCGAAATTGATTCATTGACAGCTACGCATTCGGCATGAGCTAAGCTTCAAAGCTGACGATGATTCCGTCGTCTGCCTGATTGATCTCATGCTCGCTCACATCCTTATTAGCGAGATCGCCATGTCGGCTGCGAGAGTCAAAACTTATCTGACTTCACACGAATCCACTCCAGTGCTCGATCTGCCTCAACTGGTGGAGCGATGCATGGGTGATCTCGCATTTGCAGAACGTTGTCTCACGAAGTTTCGGCAGCAACTGAACGCTGACGTCGAACGACTTGAGGAGTCTGTGCAGGCGGGAGACAGCTTTGAGGCTGCCCGGATCGCACATCTGATTAAGGGCGCGGCAGCGACTGTTGCAGCGTCCCCCCTGGCTGAGACAGCGAGTGCTGTCGAAAACGCGGCCCGTCAAGGGTATTCACGAGATGCTGACCTGCTGACTGCCACAACGAATCTGGTCGAGGAAGTCCGTCGATTCACAAACGCCGTTCCCACGTTCACGAAGAACACATGAAAGAAACGGTGCCAATCCGAAGGAATGAGGGAACGGGCATCCATCATCACTCAAGAGGCTATCGGAAACACAGATGCGAGTTTTGGTTGTTGAAGATGATTGGATTACCGGGCAGATGCTCACGCACGCACTGGAATCGCTCGGATACTCCGTGACGGTGGCCGATGATGGTGAAGAGGCATATCGGCGGATTCGTTCAGGAGAGTTCCGGCTGGTTGTGTCTGACTGGGAGATGCCCGGAATGTCAGGACTCGAACTCTGTCGGAAGATACGGAGTCGCACGTCCGCTGGTTATGTGTATGTCATCCTTCTGACATCCTATCGCGGTGTCGAAAACATTGTGCGCGGGTTGGATGCCGGTGCAGATGATTACCTCACCAAACCTTTCAAGACTGACGAACTCGCGATGCGGCTACGAGTGGGAGAACGAATTCTGTCACTGGAAAGCCGCGACATGACCATTTTTGCCTTGGCGAAACTTGCGGAGTCGCGTGATTCTGAAACTGGGGAACACCTGGAACGCATGCGGGAGTACTGTCGAATTCTCGCAGACGAGTTGTCAATAAATCCCCAGTACACCGATGTCGTCGACGGAGAGTATGTCGCACAGATGTACCTTACCAGTCCCTTGCACGACATCGGTAAAGTTGGAATTCCCGACACTATTCTGCTCAAGCCGGGCAAGCTTACTGAGAAAGAGTTCGAGATCATGAAGGAGCATGCGCTCATTGGTGGGCGTACACTGGAATCAGTCGCGGAGCGACATCCGGAAGCTGCCTACCTCCAGATGGCTCGCGACATTGCCCTCACTCATCACGAACGGATTGATGGAACCGGATACCCTTATGGTCTCAGTGGCGACAGCATTCCGCTGTGCGGCCGCATCGCAGCTCTCGCAGACGTCTATGATGCATTGACGAGTAAACGAGTCTACAAAAATGCCTACGATCACGAGTTTGCCAAGGAATACATCCTCGATCAGCGCAACAAGCATTTTGACAGCGACATTGTCGATGCATTCTTGAGCCGTGAAGACGACTTCTTGTCTGTCAGCCTGAAGTTTCAGGAACGAATACTTGATTCAATGACTTATGAAGCCATCCTCACGACTGCATGAATCTGGTCCGTGCTGCCAGAAGTGTGGTCGCCTGCAAACCAGGTGGTCTCACCGCTGTAACTGTTGGACCTTTCCTGCATGAGTCAAGTGGCTCGATGGGGCTGCAGTAGAGGCGGGTTCGTCTGCGCGATCGACACGGACCTTCGTTTCGGAGACATGGCTTGGCCGAGCAATGAAGTTCATGATGACTCCATCGCCGTCTCGCTGCACTTCAATGGACGACATGTCGTAACCCGCTTCTTGGTACAGGTGCAGACAATCTTCTTCGGTTCGCTGATAGAAGTACCAGTCAACCAGCCATTGATAGACGGCAGCGTTATAGAGCAATCGATCCTTGAAGGCGACATAGACAACGCCTCCTTCTGCCAAAGACTCACGCCAGCCGCGAAGCAGGCGAATCATATAATCGTCCGGGATGTAGTCGCACAACCCAATACTGTAAATAACATCTGATCGACCGAACTTGCCGACGGTTGCCTTCGAGGAGGCCATTCTCAGTGCGTTATAGCACACGCACTCGAAGTCCGGATCGACGCCCGGTTGGCAGGCAACCTGACTCTGCACATGATCAAGAGCCTGCTGATCCATGTCGATACATTTGAGACTGACAGTCTGTCCATCCGTGTCGAAACCGCCTTCAAATTCGCGAGCCGGACCGCAAGCAATGTTGAGAATCGACAACTGTGACTTGCGGCGAAGGATTTCCTCTGTCAGGAAACGTCGAGCACTGGCCAGTCGTGTTCGCACCCCGTGCGCGAGAGTTTGATCCAGGAAATACAGGTCTAGATATCCGCCGATACCGCGGCTCTTGGGAACGTTGTCGTAAATGGCCGACAGAAGCACGAAGTCGCCCGGATATCCTCGAGGCTTCGTGAATGCTCGCTCCATGAACCAGCTTTGATCAAACCAGGGTTTGATTGCATCGCGAAACTGCTGTTTGGTTTGGCTGACGAGCTCCTCGTCCTGGGCGATCAGGTGTTCCAGTTCTGCGGCTGCGGCCACCGTCTCCGACAATGCGGCTGTGAGTTCGACCAGAGAATCGTCTTCCTGTGGTTCTTCATCGGCCGGAATCTCCTGAGCCAACCGATTTAAAGTATTCGTGAGATTTTGAACGTCGTGCTGCCAGAAGTTCTCGATGTCAACTTTCATGGTTTCAACATCCCGGGGGGAAAACGAGGATCGGCCCTACCCCGTTGTGCTATTGCGCGAATGGCAAAGAGTGAAACGCTTCACACAGCCATTGCAACGCAGAGAATGACTGGAGGCATGCTAAAAATGAGGCTGCGGTTTCTCCATCAAAACTCGCCGGCGACCGCGTCGATTCTCAGAATCCCCAGTGTTGCGACTGAAAATGGTCCCTACTTGTGAAACACACCCGAGTCACTAGAGACTGTCTATCTGGGAGAAGTTGACACGATTTTTGGGTGCGCCTGCAGTGTGTGCTTCCCGGACTGAGTGAAAACCCGTCGACGATCAATTCACGTACTGAAAGAAAGGTCCGTGTGATTCAGCAAACCATTACAACCGCTTCGTTCGGAATTCTCCGTCTGCGATCGGTTGAACATGAACTCCATCGTTCACAGCGGTTTCTTTTTTGCAACGTGGCTCCGCGTTACAAGCTACGCTTCTGGGTTCACCGTTGCCTTGAACCGGTTTCAAAATAAGTCGCCGAAAATCTAACTTCACGTCCCCGAAGTGCATTGAATCTCGAAGTTTGCGGTCAAGGTGGATCGGAGGAACGAGATTCCAAAATCAACTCAGGCGGTTGGTATGTGATGACGTTCAGTCATGGTTCGATTGTGAAGTCAACCATTGTTTTCAAGAAGAGTGATGGTCGGAAAGGCGAAGTATTTGCGAAGTTGCGAACCAAATCATGAGATTGTCCAAAACAACTGCACGTCAGGAGTGCTTCGTTTACCCGTGAGCGCTGACTCACATCAAATCGTTCACTCCGTCCCTGTCGTCTTTCAACCATCAGAGATTTCGAATCGACATATTCCCTCGTACACGTTCTGGCGACAAATGGTACCAGCATTTCGGTACGGTTCCATGACAACAGAGTTGCCATGACTTCAAGCCTCAACAGATCGACGCATCAAGGCGGCATCGACGCTGATGCTGTCACGGATGCGCGGCGACTGATGGAGGAACGCTATGAGATGGGCGAGGTGCTCCATCTTTCGGCTCAGAGCGTGCGGTTCCTTGGGCGAGATCGTGAGACTTCGAAACAGCTCGTCATTCGGATGACACTGATCGAGTGTCTGCCTGCAGGGGTCCTCATGCGACTTGAGTATGAGGCTGCCATCAGACGTACTCTACAAAGCGAGTGGCTTCCGGAGGTCTTCTTCACCGGCCGGGTAGGCCATTGGCATGTCTTCGTCCGAGAGTTTGTACCTGGCGTGTCTCTGCACGAACGTATGCTTCGAGGTCCCCATGATGTTCGAGAATCTCTGAATCTCGGTGCAGGGATGTTCGCCGGACTTCGAGATTTACATCAATCGGGCGTACTGCATCACCGAGTTCACCCTTCAAATATCATCGTCAATGATGAGGGACCTCTCTCTCAAATCTGTTTGGTGGACTTTGGAACGCAGAGTCCGATGTTCGACGACACGGCACTCGCTGAGTCAGAAATGTCGGCAGAGGCCCTCAGGTATGCGTGGTATTTGGCTCCAGAACAAAGCGGTCTGATTGATCAGGAAATCACCGAGCCATCTGATCTTTATGCTGCCGGCGCTGTGCTGTTTCACTGTCTCAGTGGTCAGCCACCTTTCACGTCGCAAACGCTAGGGACGCTTCTCCTGGATCATATGACTTCCCCGGTTCCCAGGCTACAGGATGATTCGATCGGTCCTGCCCGTGCTCTGAACGAACTGCTACAGAGAACGCTCCGAAAAGATCCCCGTGATCGGTACCAGTCTGCAGAAGCAGTTCTCGCTGACGTGAAGCAGCTGATCGCAGCAAACGATGCAGGAGTTGTTGACCCCCACTTGGTCATCGGTGCACAGGATCGCAGGAGTTCATTAACGGAACCTGCATTTGTCTCTCGGACCGAGGAAATGAAGCGGCTCGGACGGCACCTGGAGGCCGCGGTCGATGGCCGAGGTGGAATTCTGTTCTTGGAGGGAGAATCAGGTGCAGGGAAAACGCGTCTTCTCCAAGAATGCGCACGCAGTGGTGCCCAGCAGCGTTTTCACCTTTTCCAAGGACGGGGAACGAACGATGTGGCCTTGGAACCATTTCGTGTGTTGCAGGGTGTCGTTGAAGGGATTCTGCTGATCGCCAGTTCTGACATCGCTTGGGCCAAGATCTTTCGTGAGCAACTTGCGGAGGATGTCAACATCATCTGCAAGGCCTTACCGGATCTCTCATCACTGCTGAAATGCGACACGTCAATCATTCCGAGGCCAGAGACGTTTGCCGAAGCACGCACCATCGAAGCTCTCGCCCGGCTATTGGAGTGCCTGGGGACCGAGAATTCGCCGGCTCTTGTGATTCTTGATGATTGTCAATGGGCCGACGAACAGACGAACCGCCTCATTCGCAAACTGCACGAGCGAAGGGAGAATGCCAATTCCTCATGCTACATGCAATTGATCGTCGCGTTTCGCTCGGAAGAATTTCCCGGAGACCATCCGCTGAGGCAGATTGGTTGTCACGATCAGATTTGCCTTTCCGGCCTGCACGATGACGAAGTTCGCAATCTGGCAGAGTCAATGGCCGGACCGTTGCCGGAAGACGCTGTGGAGGTTGTCACGCGGTTAGCGTCGGGCAGTCCCTTCATGGCTTCTGCGGTCCTTCGAGGCCTGGTGGAAACGGGAGCACTGGTGCACACACCTGAAGGATGGCGTGTGGAATCACTTGCGATGGATTCGATTCATTCGTCCAATCAGGCTGGGGCACTGCTGGCCAAACGCCTCGAACTCTTGCCAGATGATACACGAAGGTTGCTTTCATGGGGAGCCGTGCTGGGGAGCGAGTTCGAGATCGAAATGGTTACGCGACTCTCTGGAATGTCCGCCCCCCGGGCAATTCAAGCGATCGACGATGCCCGGGATCGACGCCTCATCTGGTGTCGGCAGAACGGAAGGGAGTGTTCTTTCGTTCATGACAAGATTCGCGAAGCTCTCTTGGAGAGTCAGGAGCGTACGGAGCGGGAAGAGCGTCACGTCCAGGCGGCATTTGATCTTCAACGCTATGCACCTGATCGCCACTCGGCAATTGCCTTTCACTTTGATGCAGCAGGCAAACCGCTCGCTGCATTGAAGGATGCTTTGAAGGCTGGCGAGGAGGCTAGTGAGCAGCACGCCTTAGAAATTGCTGAACAACAGTTTCGCATCGCCAGACGAGCAAGTGAAGACACTGATCGTAGGACTCGATTTCGAATCGAGTCGGGATTGGGCCATGTGCTGATGGTCCGTGGGCGATATACCGAAGCAGCAGAAGCCTTCGAGGCCGCTGCCCGATTCGCGGTCGGAACGGTGGGAAAAGCAGAGTTGAAAGGCAAGCTCGCAGAACTTGCTATCAAGCGCGGCGATATGGATCAGGCCGTGCGTGACTACGAAGCGGCTTTGCGATTGCTGGGAGTGCGTGTGCCTCAATCACAGTTCATGCTGCTGGTCTTGTTCCTGATCGAGGCATGGATTCAAGTCCTCCATACGATCTTCCCGTCGGCATTCCTCAACCGACATGGAAGAGCCCCGGTTGACCAGGAACGCCTGCAGATGAAGCTTTTGAGCGGGCTCAGTCATGGGTGTTGGTACTGCCGCAGCAAACTGTCCGTTTACTGGTCCCACTTCCGTGGGATGAACCTTGGCGAACGATTTGCACCGTCGCTCGAACTTGCACAAATCTATGCGGATCACGCCCCCGCGATGACCATCATTCCCGTTCCGCTTTTCCGGCGTGGCATCAGTTATGCCAAGAAGTCTCTGGCCATTCGACGTGAATTCGGCGACCTCTGGGGGCAAGGCCAATCACTGCACTATTACGGGATTGTCCATTACGCCGCTTCGCAATACACGGAATGCATCGCCAGATGCCGGGAGTCCATTCGCATTCTGGAGCGGCTTGGTGACTACTGGCAGGTGCATATCGCTCGGTATCAGATCGCAGCTTCCTATTACCGCCTGGGTGACATGCAAGCTGCAATCACAGAAGCGAGGCTCAATCATCAGTCTGGAATTGAGCTTGGAGATGAGCAGGCTTCGGGCATTATTCTTGATGTCTGGTCCTGGTCCACAGAGGGGCGTGTGCCCCTCAAGCTCTTGAGGACAGAATCGCAGCGTATCCGTCACGATGCACAAGGGAAGGCACAGGTCCTCGGTGCCCAGGCACATCACTTTCTCTGCGCAAACGATCCTCGTCGAGCATTACGGATCTTCGAACAGGCCATTCGAGTTTGTTGGGACGCAGGCGTCCAAAATGTTTATACGCAACCGCTATACTCCTGGCGAGCAACAGCATTGCGTCAGTGGGCGCAGCAAAGCAACACAATTACACCAGTGTTTCATGGTGCTTTGTTGAGACGCGCCCATGATGCGGCTTTGGACGCCTTGAGACGTGCCCGCTTCTACCAGAACGAAAAGCCTCACGCGCTTCGTGAGCTTGGCCTGATACTTGCAATGCAGGGGCAAATGAGGCGAGCCTTTTCGTGTTTGGACAAAAGTTTGATCGTCGCCAGAACTTTAGGCGCTCGTTACGAGTATGCGAAAACAGCAATCGCACGCGCCAGATTGTGCCGTGAAGTGGGCGATGCCAATGCGAATGAACAGCTCCAGGAAGCTGAGCGACTTCTTGCAGAATTGGCCCTTCCCGTAAGGAAAGCACACAAGGAACGCGAGGATACTGCAAGTCCTAGCCTGTCATTGGTTGACAGGTTTGGCACTTTGCTGGATTCAGGGAGAAAGATTGCATCGGCGTTATCAGCTCCCGTCATCTTCCAAGAAACACGCACAGCTGCATTGCAACTTCTGCGAGGTGAGAGTTGTTCATTACTCAACGTTGTGCAATCGAAGGATGGGATTTCGTACAAACCAATGGAGGTGCATTCAACACAAAGTTATCATCAACCGCTGCTTGATCAGGCGGTCGAGAGACGTGCTGCTGTTTCCAGTGGAAAGGACTCAAACAGGAGATCACTTGTTCAGGCGGAGGAGATTGATCAACGATCAGTTCTGTGCGCCCCGATCCTGGTACGAGGTCGAGTGGTGGCATGCCTCTATATCTCTCATGCCAACGTCAGGGGGTTATTCGGCGCAACGGAGGAGAGTCTGGCAGATTTCATCACCACAATCGCCGGCGCCGCCTTAGAAAACGCTGAGGGATTTTCAGAACTTCAGCAACTGAATGCGACGCTTGAACAACGTGTCGAGGAACGCACGAAGGCCGTCGAATTGCGTGCACAGGAACTGTCTGCCGCAAACTCAAAACTCGAACACACAGCACACCGTTTGCGGCAGGCAAGGAGCGAACTCATCACTTCAAAACGGCAGGTCGAGATAGCAAGTGAAGCGAAAAGCCGATTTCTCGCAGCCATGAGTCATGAGGTTCGTACTCCAATGAATGGGATTATCGGCATGGCCGAGTTGGCACTGCGCACGCCGCTCAGCGATCAGCAGCGAAAGTATCTCACGATCCTGAATGACTCGGCAGGTTCACTGTTGGATCTCCTCAACGATGTACTTGACTTCTCCAAGATTGAAGCAGGCAAGCTGACGCTCGAAAATGTCCCTCTTGATTTGCACGAATTGCTGGCCGGATGTACCCGAATGTTTGCAGGACGTGCTGCCGAGAAAAGTTTGGATCTCATATGTCACATTGATTCAAATGTTCCTCAGACTGTAGTAGGAGACCCATGTCGACTGCGGCAGATTCTGATGAATTTGTTGGGTAATGCCGTCAAGTTTACTGACGCTGGGGAAATTGTCTTGCGCGTCCAGTTGAACAAAGATGACGCGAATGACGAACGCTCACTTCATTTTCAGGTCCAGGACACCGGCTTAGGCATCTCACCCGACAACCAAAAGCTGATCTTCAATGCATTTGATCAGGGGAACTCTGCTGTGGCGCGTCAGCAGGGCGGAACAGGTCTTGGTCTATCGATTTCATCAGAACTCGTCGAGATGATGGGAGGCAATATCTGGGTCGAAAGTGAAGAAGGAGTGGGAACATGTTTTCATGTTGTCCTGCCTCTGGTGATTCCGCTGACGATTGATCGAGGAGCATCTGTTTCGACCATTTCTGTGTCATCCCGGGCGATAGCCCACCAGAGAGTTCTTGTTGTGTCCCCATCTGCTGCAGGACGAGATGCCTACGCCGAATCGCTCACCAGTTGTGACTGCGAACTTGTATCCGTATCAAATAAGGATGAGGCTCAACTGGCCATCCTGGAATCGCAACAAAACGGTCGTTCGTTTTCGTTGGTAGTCGTCGACGCGGACGACTCCGTCCAAACGAATCTGGAACTCTTGAGAAGCCTTCGGCAACTTATCGCCAACGAAGGCTGTCGCATCGCAATCCTGACTCCGGTCGACATGATGGAACATTCCGACATCCTCAGAGAGTGGGGTGCAGATCACGTGCTGATGAAACCAGTCATGCCTGACGATTTGCGGCGTTGCGCGCGAAATGAAATCGATACACGACTGCAGAGCCAACTGACCGAGACACCTGTATCGAATCAGTCGAGGCACAACTCGCTACCATCTCCTGTGGTGGAGATGACATCACAATCGCTCCGAGTGCTGGTGGCAGACGACAGCCCGGTCAATCAGGACGTCGCGACCGGACTGCTGGAATACATGGGGCACAAGGTCGAAGTCGCTGACAATGGACGAGCAGCGGTCGATGCCGTCGAAACAGGCACATTTGATGTCGTGCTGATGGACATTGAGATGCCCGTCATGGACGGCCTGGAAGCAACTCGCAAGATTCGCGAACAAGAGGCCGCCGGTGAGTCACACCTCCCCGTCATCGCAATGTCAGCACACTCGATCGACGGCATTGAAGAATCTGGTCGTGCCGCCGGGATGGACCACTTTGTGTCCAAGCCTATCAACCCGGCAGAAATCAAGCGGGTCCTTGAGAATCTCGATCAGATCGTTTCTGCCAACACGATTTCGATCCAGAAATGATCATCTGGTAAGACGTTGACGGTTCCTGTCTACGCCGTCTTCGCAATCGGTTCAGTGATGGCAACCGTAGGGGGATCCGCTGGGACAACTCGGTCCGATGATGATGTGTGTTTGGATCGGACCAGGTTGGAATCCTGCGGGAAACCTTGGGCCGCCAATCGTAGGAGTCCCAGTGACGGCTTCGGGTGTGTCGTCTGCTACTGTGGCGTTTGATGTGATTGAAGTCGTCACTTTGTCAAACTGGGCGGCGACAGCACTCTTGGCTCGCACCAAGTGCGGGGAGACTGCAACCCACGTCTCGTCTCCAAAACGAAACAGGAACAGTCCAACTGCAAGTGTCATGAAAATCAGTGTGTCAGTTTGTCTCAGCCAGCGTCTCATCGTCGACTCTCCATGCAGCAGGTCCGGAACCACACACCACAGCTTCCATGGAGACAACGCTGCAAACACACAAATCTTCTAAGGAATCTGAAATGTCGACGAAATCCAAGCTGACTCTGTCCGAATCCCTACCAGGCTGAACCTCGAAACATCATATCATGGGGAACTTCACGTCCGGCACCTCGAAGAACAAGCGTGAGATTGATAGGCTGCAAGCAGTGTCCATACACAGGAAACGTCACTTCGATTGATGAGCGACAACCGCGTTATTCAGATTGAGAACCTCAAAAAGACCTTTCGGGAGGGGATCTTCCGACGGCGGCAGGTCCATGCGCTCAATGGGGTTTCGTTCGACGTCCCACGTGGATCGATCTTCGGTCTACTGGGCCCCAACGGTGCCGGGAAGACAACACTGATCAAAATCCTGCTCGGGATCGTTCGCCGATCGGAGGGCGACGCCAGTGTCCTCGGGTATCGCGCAGGCCATCGCAGAGCCCGCGAACACATCGGATACCTCCCGGAGAACCACCGCATCCCCAGGCACCTCACTGGCAACAGTGCCTTGGAATACTACGGTTGCCTGAGCAACATGAGCGTCAAGGAGGTCAAACAGAGGCGAGGTGGACTGCTGAAGACGGTCGGCCTCGAAGAATGGGGCGACACCAGCGTCTCAAACTACTCGAAAGGCATGTTGCAGCGATTGGGGCTGGCACAAGCCATGCTGCACGAGCCGGACCTCATTATTCTTGATGAACCAACAGACGGAGTTGATCCTGTCGGACGTGCAGAGATTCGAGCGGTACTCAAAGGCTTGCAGCAACGAGGGACCACCATTTTTTTGAACAGCCATCTCTTGCAGGAAGTCGAGCTGACATGCGACCGAGTTGCCGTGCTCGCCAAAGGGCAGGTCCGAGCAGTCGCGGATGTGACCGAACTGACAAAAGCCGGCAACGACGTCCGTATGAGACTCGCTGGGGCTCCCGAAGACATCTTGCAGACACTACAGAACGTCGGCATCACTGAACCTCGGATCCATGCCGCTCCTGAAGGGATCGTTGATGTTCGCTTTTCCACCACATGTCAGGACCAAGTGAATCAAATCGTGGACACCCTGCGGTCTCAGTCCGTCAGCATTCTCAGCCTCGAACCAAACCGCAATTCGCTGGAGGAAGCGTTCCTCGCGCTGGTCCGGGAGTCTGCCAACTCATGAGACCGTATCTCGCTGTCCTCAAGGACTCGTTCCGTGAGGCATTCGCATCGCGGGTGCTGTGGCTCACGCTCGGTCTGATTGCCCTCTTTCTGTTTTCCATCGCCCCGTTGTCGTTAGCTCCTGGGCTGGCGACCGAACTGGAGTCCGACGAGATCATCGACGGCTATGGACTGGTCGAAGAGATGATGGAGGCGGCAGACTTGAATGACCCATCTGTGGGTAAACACTTGTGGTCCATCCTCTCCCCAAGTGAACAGGAACGGATCCGGGAGACCGTCACCGGAGCCGATCGCTCAAGACCCCGACGCGGAAGAATGCGCGGCGAACTCAATTCACTGCTGACGAATCCGCAGTTCTATGATGCTCAAGCTTGGCAAGGCGTAAAACTCAACGACGAACTTTCGGCACTCGCAGTTCGTGCAGACTTCGATGCAGCCGAACAGGCCGCCCGTAACCGCCGTCTGTTGGCCGCTGCCTTCCCCAAGCAGATCAAGCTCGATCGATCAGAGGTGATGTTCCTCAGCTACTTCTCATGGAAGTTCGACGCTCCCATCCCGATCAGTCCTGATCAGAAGATCAAGCTCGTGAACGAGATGGTTGTCGCGACCTGTGCGGTCCTGTTGGGATTTTTTGGCATCTTCATCTCGATCCTGGTCACTGCGTCACTGGTCCCGCGCACATTCGAAGCAGGGGAAATCAGCTTGCTGTTGAGCAAACCGGTGTCGCGACCGCTGCTGTTTCTTACCCGCTTCCTTGGGGGTTGTGCTTTTACGTTTGTCAATGCGGCTTTTCTGATGGTCGGCCTATGGTTACTGGTCGGACTCCGGTTTGAGGTGTGGATTCCGCGACTCCTTCTGTGCATCCCGATCTATCTGTTCCTCTTCATGATCTACTATGCGGTCTCTGCAACAACGGGAGCTGTATGGCGAAACGCCATTCTTTCGATCTGCCTGACACTCGTGTTCTGGTTCGCCCTCTTCCTGATTGCGACCGCTCGCGAGAGTGTCGAGCAACTTGTGATCGCTCCCAACCGCTTGAGTGAGATCGTCCCGATCGGGGACGACGTGCTCGCAGTCAATGAGAGTTTGGAAGTGCTGCATTGGAGCGAGACGACACCGACGGGAGGTCCGGGATGGTCAGAAGTTTTTCGAGATTCAGGCGGAGGACCACCCCGGATTGCCCGTCGCTTTGCGTATGCCGGCTCACAGTTTCGTCCGACGTATGATCCCATTGGTGATCGTATTCTGGCTCTCGAAGCTTTGCCCGGTCGATTTGGATCGCGCAGTTCGTCCCGATTGCTCATGGGCCAACGGCAGGACGACTGGCAGCGTGAGTCCGCCGGACAGGCACCGACTCCCGTTCATTCGCTATTCGTTGATTCGAAAGGCCGTGTGATCCTTGTCGGTCTCGATCACATCTATGAATTCACCGGTCAGTCGGTCCAGATGTCCGATGCTCAAAAATGGATCGCTGATAAGTTGTCCGGCTTCATCAAGATGGGCAACGATGACGCCTTTCGCGAGCTACGACCGAAGCTCGATGACTGGAAGTTGCCGTTCGCCGTCGACATGGACGCGACGACGGGCAGATTGGCGGTCTATTCGAATGGAAATCTCTCCGTGCTCGCTTCAAACGAGGATGGGACTTACACCGTCGTTGCGGAGCAGGAGGCCGTCGGTGAGGATAAGAGCTCTGCCGTCGTCGCGATCAGCGTTCAACGAGTACTCGTTGCGGTCGAGTCGGGTGAAGTCATTCTCTTCGACAGCGAGACTCTGAATGAGGTGAACCACTTTCAACCCTTCAATGAAGAGTCACCAAATCGGGCAGTGGCGTCACCTGATGGTCGGTTTCTGGCGGTTCTGGGGAGCAACAAACACGCGTGGCTATATGACACGAAACAGGATCGAGACCTCAGCTCGACGATCCCAGGCCAGGGCGATCTCCTGGCATTGTGTTTCAACAGCGGAAACGAACTGATCATCGCAGACCGCACGGCGCGAGTCCGTGTGTTCGATCCTGAGACGATGCAGAGACGTACGGAGTTTGCCCCGCCGCTCGATATCACGGAATTGACGTATCGTTACCTGATCAACCCGGTGTACACCATCCTGCCCAAGCCGGCTGAGTTGAACAGGATCGTCAATTACCTGTTGACCGAAAACGAGTCCGTCATCGATCCCAACGAATCCGCACCGAGAGACGTATCACAGCAGAAGAAGCACCCCGATCTTTGGACACCGCTGTGGAGTAATCTCGCGTTCCTGGTTGTAATTCTCGGGTACGCTTGCTGGCACGTCAGCCGCAGGGACTACTGACGAGCGCTGTCATCTCTTTGATCGACTTTCAGTAGGACTTCGCAAACACAATCCGCTGTTTGCTTTCGCGACCGGTGAATGGACACGTTCCCGGTTCAGGGTCATCGATGAGTGGTATGCATCTTGGTGTGACCTTGAGCGGCTTGATCACTTCGTCCACCTTCTCGTCGAGTCCGCCCCAGTGAGTCATTGCAAAACCTCCCGGAGCGTCATCTGCGAAAAAGTCCCGAAAATCGTCCAGCGTGTCGATCTCCCGTGTCGCTTCCGTTCGCAGCTTGAGAGCACGATCGAAAAGTGCCTGCTGCATCTCATCGAGCAGCGACGTGACGTTCGCGACGAACTCGGCACGCGGGACACCAGACTTTTCTTTTGGTCCCTGATCGCGGCGGCCCAAGAATACACTGTCACTGGCGATGTCACGCGGGCCGATCTCGAGCCGGAGCGGCACACCTTTTTTGATGTGCTGCCAAACCTTCTCACCTCCCCGCAGGTCGCGGTCGTCAATCTCGACTCGGACTCTCTCCTCGTAGTACCGCACGTCAGACAACTCCTGCGACAGCGATCTGCAGTAGTCCAGTACCTGCGATCGCTCGTCCTCATTGCGGTAGATCGGGATGATCACCACATGCTTCGGGGCCAGCCGTGGCGGACAGATGAGGCCGTCATCGTCGGCGTGCGTCATGATCAGCCCACCGACGAGCCGAGTCGAAACGCCCCACGACGTCGTCCACGCATACTCTTCCTGCTCGTGCTGGTTCTGGAATTTGATCTCCTGAGCCTTCGAGAAATTCTGACCGAGGAAGTGTGACGTCCCCGCCTGCAGCGCCTTGCGGTCCTGCATCATGGCTTCGATGGTGTACGTCGAGACCGCACCCGGGAACCGCTCATCGGGCGTCTTCTCTCCCTTGATGACCGGCATGGCCATGACGTTCTCTGCGAAGTCCGCATAGACGTCAAGCATTTTGAGCGTCTCCTCGATGGCCTCCTCGCTGGTCGCATGAGCCGTGTGTCCCTCCTGCCAGAGGAACTCGGCCGTCCGCAGGAAGACGCGCGGTCGCAACTCCCAGCGGACGACGTTGGCCCACTGGTTGATGAGGATCGGCAGATCGCGGTACGACTGCACCCATTTGGCATACATGTCGCCAATGATCGTCTCACTCGTGGGCCGCACAATCAGCGGTTCTTCGAGCTTGCCCGCCGGCTGCAAGCCCCCTTTGCCGTCTGGTTCCAGCCGGTGATGTGTGACGACTGCACACTCCTTGGCAAACCCCTCGACGTGCGCAGCTTCCTTCTCCAGAAAGCTCATCGGGATGAATAATGGGAAGTACGCATTGACATGCCCGGTCGCCTTGAACCGATCATCCAGCTCCCGTTGCATCCCTTCCCAGATGGCCCAGCCCCACGGCTTGATGACCATACACCCCCGCACGGGCGACGTCTCGGCCAGATCGGCCGCCTTGACGACCTGCTGATACCACTCGGGATAGTTCTCTTCACGCGTCGGCGAAATCGCCGTTTTGGGCTTCGCAGCCATGATGGTCTCTCGTTGGGAGGAATGATTTGTCAGAGAATAGTGCGTTGAGCCGCACATTTGAAATGTGCGGCTCAACGGATTGTCATCATGCCGGGGAGAATGGTGCTTGTGCGACAATCACCGTCTGTTGGATAATTGGGGTCAATGATCAAACGTATGCATTCCATCCGAATCCAACTGTTGCGTCTCGCCCCGCCAAATCTGCTGGCGATGATGACATTCCCGTTGATTGTAACCGGTCTGCTGCTGATCTTCGTTTCAATCCGAACACTTCACCGGGCCTATCAGGTGCATCGTTACATCGTCCAGAATCAGGCACTTGTGGAAGACAGGCTTCGGAACCCGAAAGTTCACATGTTTTCGTTGTCGCGAGATCTCGATGAACTTCGGGTCACAATCGATGTGGAGGATATGGACACTTTTGAGTTACTGGAACATGATTTGGCGGATCTTGGGTATACATTGGAAATCCAGCAAGTCGGGGACGTCAATGTGCGGAGCGGAGAGAAACTCGGGAACGATTGGGGTGCGGCAGCAGCTGGGATTGGCCTTTCTATGAGCGGCATGCGTCTGGTCGTGGTCGGACTCCCGCTGCTGGCATTGACTTCTTTCACCATCATGGGGCTTTTGTATTTGTGGCTTCGACGTGGCGGATTGCAAGTGGCAATCGACGACCGCTAGCATGCGACTCCGCTTTGAAAATCATCACCATGGCTTCAATTGATCAAATCTCATATGCCCGTCGATCGCCTCAGTACCGGACTTCCAAAATTGGACGAACTTCTCGGTGGAGGTGTGCTTCCCGGTACGCTCACGGTCGTGTTGGGGGCGACCGGGATCGGCAAGACGCAGTTGGGGGTTCAGTTTTCGCAGGCGGGGTTGGAGCAGGAGGGGGAGCGGGGCATCATTTTCGACATGTCGTCGCGGGGGGACTCACAGAGTCATGCGGAGTATGCGGAGCGGTTGTTTGACTGGTCGCTGCGTGAGGCATCTGTGGATGGGCGGGTTGTCGAGGATGTGTGGGAGCGGGATGTCGCTCGGGCCGATTCGCTGCATCTGTTTCGGCAGGCAGGGCGGCGGGTGACAACGAGTGATCTGGACTTTGATCAGCAGAAGGAATGGAAGGCCGAACTGAACCGCAAGCTGCACGAGACGATCCGGTTTTTCTACGGCAACTTCGCACACTGCGTGCGTCGCTGTGTGATCGATGGCATCGAGCCGACCGACCGGCCCAGCGACTCGTTCCAGTTCGACTTGTTCGAGTACATCTCCCATCAGATCCTGCGGAAAGAGGACGAATGGGTGGCGAGAGACCTGTTTCGGGAGCGGTATCGCGAGAATGCTGAACAGGTGGCTGCTCATGCCTACGACGTGAAGTCGATCGCCGGGCTGCTGCTCTGCACGACGAAGGAGATCATGCTGGACGACCTGATTGAGAGGCCGCTGGAGGCGGGCGATGCCCTGTCCAATGCGAATTCGATCATTCTTATGGGCAAGGTGCGAGACGGATCGAAGATGGGCCGGGCGCTGCACATCGCCAAGCATCGCGGCAGTGCGTGCGATGATGGCATTCATCCGTACACCATCACTAATGACGGTTTGACGCTGACCCACGGCTGATCAGGCCGGCAGAAACTGCCGCAACGTGTCA
>JAGQQG010000125.1 GCA_020426325.1 Planctomycetaceae bacterium
CACGGCAGCTTCTGAAACGACAATCAGCACCGCACTGGCGACGACCACGTTCACTACATCACTTCTTTCTGAAGAGGATGATGCCCCCACCGATGCAACAGTTGTGACCAACACAAAGGTCGCGGGCAGCCAGCACAGGAAGCTCAGGTTGCGCAACGCTCGAGCCCGTCCATAATCGCTCCTACCGCCGGGACTCGTATCGTCCAGTTCCCAAGTTCAGAGCACCTACCATTCCGGTAGACGGAGAGAGACAGTCCGCGCCTGGGATCATAACTTTGGACACATCCGAGATGATCCTTCAGCGCAATTCTCTGGAATGGCTCAGGCGGCATTCGCGTTGCTCAACGTTCGACACTGAAACTCGTTGAAAACACCACCACTATCCCCGGCCAGGCACCCTTCATCCCTATCGAAGAAGGAGTTCGCCTGGGATCAGGGGAGGACTTGAATCGATTCGAATTCCACGATGTAGCGCGAGGTTCGAAATGCCGATTCCCCAGATACAGATCAGCTCTTCAGCAGTGCCTGCGAAGAGGCCGCTTCCCTTCGACTCCTTCTGATGTCCCTCAAGGACGGCTTGTATTCCGCGATTGGCAGTCTGCTCATCCTCGTCAAGAATTCCCCGGAGGACTTGGCCATATCCGGCGAGCGTCTTCATTTTTGGGTGACGAAGAGAGACTTCCAGGCGTCCGGTCCAATGCTGCATGTCACCACGACGGTCGAGTACGAATGCTTTCAAGGCGTAGGTGAAGCATTCGGCGAAGTCTTCACTTCCTTCGCATTGGATGACAATGTTTGTGCCTTCGGTCCATGAATCATCGTGGCGTTTCTCTGTGACCTCGGCAATTTGCTTTGCCCCCTCGAAATCGCCCGCTGCCAGCGCGTCGAGAAGGTATTTGTAAGTGAGGTCTGAAACTGTGGACGGCGGAATTGGCTCTCCTGCAAGGAACCGATCGACCAATTTTTTTCGGAGTTTGGCTGATTCAGAAAGGTTCTGGCGGAATGCATCCACATCCGAATACAGTAAGTACCTTGCGGTTCCGATCTGACGAAAACACTCACACACGTTACGTGAGAATGCCCCCGCTTGGTCACGCTCGGTACCAATTCGAGATTGAAACTCTGGAAGATCCTCCAGATCCAACATCAACACAGTTTCTACGATTTCCAAGTCCATTATTATCTCGGAACGCGTTTGATAGCCCGATAGGGGGCGTATTCGCTGATTGATGGTGTGTTCGCATCGCGCGATCCACGTTGGTGAACACTCCACGCTGAACCTCACTTCTAAAGCACTACCGCAATCATCTCTACCCGTAACGGGCCTTTCTGCGGTAGAATGTGTTTAAACTCATCAGCGGTGACTGATCACCGGGCAGCAAGGGAGTGCGACTTGCCGGGTTTGGCCGTTCGCGGTCGACGGGGGTTTCCTCCTTTGCAGTGTGGTCCATCGTTTGTGAGGGAGCACAAACAGCCTCATCGAGTCGTCCCCCCGGCGATCAGCGGAGATTCACCCATGCACGGTTTTCGTCCCATTCTCTTGCCCGTTTTCTGCCTCTGTCTGGCCGCGATCTGCGCCGTGTCCGTCACCGCGAGTGCACATGCGGACGAGGGAGTCGAGAAGCAGCTGCCGTCGTCTCACCATCATGCTGAAAATCACCTGGCTGGAGAGACGAGCCCGTATCTGCTGCTGCATGCCCACAACCCGGTCGACTGGTATCCGTGGGGACCGGAAGCCTTTGAGAAGGCCCAGCGGGAGAACAAGCCGATCTTCCTCTCAATCGGTTACAGCAGTTGCTACTGGTGTCATGTGATGGAGCGGGAGTCGTTTTCGGACGAGGAGATTGCGGCCTCTCTCAATGAACATTTTGTCTGCATCAAGGTCGACCGTGAGGAACGCCCCGATGTCGATGACATCTACATGATCGCCCTGCAGGTTTATCAGCAGGCGATCGGCTCATCCCAGGGGGGCGGCTGGCCGTTGTCGATGTTCCTGACACCAAAAGGCAAGCCCATGGCTGGCGGGACGTACTTCCCTCCGACCGAGCGACGTGGCATGCCCGGGTTTCTCTCGGTGATCAAGCAGTTGCAGACGGCATGGGAAACAAACCGTGCACAAATGGAGGCAGCAGCTGATGTCCTGGCCCGCAATGTTCAGCGGGTGACGGCCCCGAACCTGACGCTGACTCCGGTCCCCCTCGACCGTTCGCTGGTCGACGCAGCAGTCGCTGCGATCGAGCAGCAGTTTGATCCTGAATACGGCGGAGTCGGGTTCGATCCGAGTCATCCGAATGGCCCCAAATTTCCGGAGCCGACGCGGTTGATGTTGCTGCAATCAGAAGTCGAACGGGATGCCGGTGATCAGATCTCCAAAATCTTGAACTCTACCCTTGATCACATGCTTCAGAGGGGAATTCGTGATCATTTGGGAGGTGGATTCCATCGTTACAGCACGGACCGACGCTGGCTGGTGCCGCACTTTGAGAAGATGCTTTACGACAACGCTCAGCTGGCCGAAGTGTATGCGGTCGAATACGAGAGGACGGGCGATGAGCGATATCTCGATGTTGCTGAGGAGACATTTGGCTTCGTGATTCGTCAGATGACTGATCCCGAAGGCGGCTTCTACTCGGCCCTCGATGCCGAGACCGACGGTGTGGAAGGCAAACACTACGTCTGGTCTCCTGACGAGATCGCAACTGTATTAAGTGAGGAGGATGCGGAACTTTTCAAAGAGGTCTACGGCGTCGATGAGCCTTCAACCTTCGAGCATGGACACGTCCTGCACCTGCCTCGGTCGCTCGCTGAGGTGGCAGCGGAACGACAGGTGTCGGAAGCCGAACTGCAGGAGCGCCTGGCAAACATGAGGCAGAAACTGTTGACTGTCCGGGAACAGCGTCCCGCCCTGCTTCGTGATGACAAGACCCTCACGAGTTGGAACGGGCTGATGATTCATGCCCTCGCCAGAGGCGGCAAGCTGTTGGATCGTCCGGACCTGATCAACTCAGCCGAGCGGGCCGCGAACTTCATCCTCGCAGAGATGCGTGACGATGAGGGACGTCTGCTGCGTACACACCGAGAGGACGTCTCGAAGTTGAATGCCTATCTCGACGACTACGCATTCTTCGTCGATGGACTGCTGGCATTGCATGAAGCCACAGGAAATGACGCATGGCTCACGACTGCGAAGCAATTGACAGACGATCAACTCAATCTGTTCTGGGATGATAGAGCAAACGCCTTCTTTTTCACGTCAGACCATCACGAGGAACTCCTGGCCCGCACGAAGAATGCCTACGACGGGGTACTTCCATCAGGCAACAGTGTGAGCGTTCGCAACCTCGTGAGACTGTGCGAACTGACCGGCGATCCGATCTATCGAGAGAGGGCACGAGAAACTCTGGAAGTGTTCTCCGGACGGTTACAGGAACAACCCGGCAGCATGCCTTTCATGGCGTTGGCGCTGGATGAGTACCTCGCATCGGACGAAAACGGGACGAATGATGCCGGCCAAACGGTCGAGAATGAATCAGCAGCCGACTCAGCAGGCACGACCGTAACGGCTGCCAAGTTCCCACAACAGGGAGCTGACTCGCAGGCACCTCTGGTCGTGGCGGCCCGCACCGATCCGCGTGACCGCGATGCGAAGGTCTCTGCCAAGGCTTATCTCTCGGTGGACCAGATCCCGGCTGGGGGAACAGCTCAAGTGGCTGTGGTCATTGAGATCAAGAAAGGCTGGCACATCAATACGAACCCTGCGATGCCGGATTTTCTCGTCCCCACCGAACTGACACTCAAGTCTGCTGCGATGGCGGAACTCTCGAAGGTGGTCTATCCCAAAGGAGAAGACTTCCGCATGGAGGGGTTTGATGAACCATTGTCCGTCTATGAGGAAAAGGTGGTCCTCGTCGGCACGATCAACGCTCCTGCTTCTGCTGACGGCCAGACCGACGAAATCCTGCTCAACGTTCGATATCAGTCCTGCAACGATCGGCAATGTCTGAGACCGACTGATGCCAAACTCACCTTCAAGGTCCCCATTGCAGCAGCAGGCTCACAGGTCAATTCGATCAATCAGCGACTGTTCCAACGAATCGAAGCAACCCCCTAAGTCATCCTCCGAGAAAAGGCAATCACTTGTGACGTTCGACTATTGCGTGCTCACGCCGGAGACTGACGAGGCGTTCAACGACACCGTCGGCAGGACGTTCCGATACGCTGAGGGATACTGGGAAACCTTCAGGCGGCGGATTGGGCCGGAGAATGTGCGGACCGTTTCTTGCGATGGCCGTGTGGTCGGTGGATTGGGCATCTATCGACCGGGCCAATGGTTTGGTGGCCGAGAGGTCCCCTGTGCAGGCGTGGCGGCGGTGGGCATCTCCCCGTCGGATCGTGGCGGGGGAGTGGCCGAGTTCCTGATGCGATCATTGCTTGAGGAACTTCACGCGGAAGGGACACCCGTTGCAACTCTCTTTGCGTCGACTCAGCGTCTGTACCGCAAGGTCGGGTTCGAGCATGCCGGCTCGCGATACGGATACAGTCTGCCAATGACCGCCATCGGTGTTCGAGACGAAGAACTCTCTGTGACCGAAGTTTCGCTCGATTCCTCAAAGCCGTTTGAGGCGATCACGGTGAAACGTGCTTTGGCAACGAACGGGAACCTTCAGCGGACTCCCGGTCTGTGGGAGCGGATTCTGCAGCACGCCGATGGACATCAGGCCGGATATGTCATTGGCGACACCGAGAACCCTGAGGGATACTTGATCAACAGATATGATGTCGACCATGAAGGCACCGGACATTTGCACATCAGGGACATGGCCGCATTGACTCCCGCAGCGGGTCGTCGACTGTGGAGTTTCCTGGCCGTTCACCGATCGACGATTCCCTGGGTGCACTGGTATGGACCGGCTGTCGATCCCCTGCTGTGTCTGACAGCAGAATGCAAAAGTGAGCAGACCGAAGTTCTACGCTGGATGACGCGGATCGTCGACGTTCCCCAGGCGTTCAGTTCACGCGGGTATCCAGCGGACGTGTCTGGTGAGCTGCATCTCGATGTTCACGACGATGTGCTGCCGGCGAACCATGGCCGCTTCGTCCTGGCTGTTGCTGAGGGACGGGGGACCGTCGTCCCCGGTGGTCGAGGTGATTTGCGAGCGGACGTGCGAGGATTGGCCCCGCTGTTCTCCGGTTTCCTCCCTCCGCAGACGCTCCGTGCGATCGGCTGTCTCGATGGGGATGCAGCAACACTGCAAATCGCGAGCAGACTCCTCGCAGGACCGGAACCTTGGATGCCCGAAATCTTCTGAGAGGCAAAGGGGCGTTTACTGGTCCTGTTCCACGATGAAGCCGTGATACAGGCCCATGTAGTAGGGGAGCAGAAAGGCAGCACCGTCCGTCAGCGAGTGGCCGCTCCCTCCCTCTTTCAGATTCCACGGATCGTGGTTCCAGTGTTCGACACTGCGTTCATCGATGGGAATCACATTGCCGTTAAACCGGTGTCCGCGGGAATGTCTCCAGGGAAGCAGCGAGTTGGGCTTCAGTACGACATCCGTCCGATGGGTGTGGTCGAAGGCATAACGAATTCGATCAAGCGGATACCGCTTGAGTGTGTCGACTGACTCCTCCAGGACTTCCTGCGGCACATGCGTTCGCGAACGTCCAAAACCCTCGAATCGAGAGGCGAAAATGAAGTTAAACAGCGGGTTCAACTCCGGCCTCTCGTTGATCCAGTACCGATACATCGAGATCGTAAACAGCCTGCGCAGTTCCGGGTCCGTCTCATAGGACAACACCGTGTAGTAATTCATGAAGGCCATCTCATCGTCGGACTGATTGCCGGTACCTGGACCAGCCTGCGTCTTCGAGATGAGAATGCTGGCCTTGTAGCCGTGATCATTGATCAGCGAGCGATACGCTTCTGTGTACTTCGGATCGCCCGTCACGTGTTCAGCCACTTTGAGGTAGGAAAGGATGCTGAGCGTGTTCAGCGGCCGCTGATGAATCATATCCCCCACGTGCAGATCGTGAGGACTGAAGCGTCCCCAACGGGTTGGCTTGCCGTCGTGATCGATCAGCGTGAAGTCGTGATCAATCAGATGGTCTGTGATGGCCGCGACGACATCGCGGACCCGCTGTTTTTCTTCATCCGTTTCCGCGACCAGGTCGTAATACAGGGCGTACAGGAAGTAGTGCCCGTCAAGTTCGTCGGAGCTGGTGTCGGTCTTCCAGTACCACTTTCCGTCTTCGCTGATCGGCCAGCGGGGCTGGATCACTTTCCATTGCGGATCGTCCTTTTGACGCTCTTTGTCTCCTTCAGCGGTATATCCGTGCTGTTCATTGGGATTTGGTCCCGAGGTGGGCAGGATCGTTCGTGCGGGAAAACCCGGGGGAGCCGGGTGTGACCCTCCCTGAGTCACCTCACTCAGGAACCGTACTGCCTCAAACGCGGCTGTCGCGCGTTCCTTTGCTTTGGGATTCTTCGTTGCCCCGTAGGCAAAGCATTCACCGGCTCCATACATAGAGGTCCATAGACCATCGTTGTCGCTGTCGTGCTGAGTGAATTCACTCTTATCGCCGGCATTCTTCAGGTGAACATCGAGAACATACCCGAACGGCGTCCGCCGGTGATAAGCGTCGATCTCATCCTCAAAGAACTTAGCCTTCTCAGCGAGGGTCGTGGGCCGACGCTCGATTTCTCCGACACCTTCCGGAGTCGCGAACCAGGCGTCGCCATCTGAGTTGACAGCAATTCCCCGGACTTCTTCCGCAGGAAGCCATCGCGGGGCCTGTCGATATTCAAAGGTCTTGCCGTCAAAACGAATGGCACCTTTGTGCGTGCCGAACCAGACAACGCCCTCCTCACCCGGAGCAGCCAGGGTGAAATCGTTGTAAGAGAGTCCTTCTTGTCCGGTAAACAGTTGCCAACCGTCAGTCGTCTGTACGCCGATTCCTTGCGGGCTGGCGAACCACAGCCGATCGTCCGCATCAAAAGTCACGCCCTTCACATCACGGGGAGCCCAACTCTGAGAGCCCTGCGCGGGGGACAATGCGTGCCAGTCTTGTCCCTCCGTAGAGACAAACAGCCCCCCCCCTGCCGCGACTGCACGCCGTCCGTCCGCTGCGACAGCGACCTGACGAATGTCCTTGTCCTCTCCCAACAGCGAGTTCAGTGGCTCGACAACCTGAAGGCCCTCTCCAGCTGTCAGATCGTAGAGTCCGCTCTTTGTCCCCAGAAGGATGGTCGTCCCGACAGCGAGCGAGTTGAACTCATCGGCTGCCTGCAATTCGGCCGGGAGTTCGGCCAGCAGTTCCGGTTCGCCGTCATCAACACGGTAGATTCCACCCGCTGCCACTCCAATGATGCTGTCACCATCCGCTGCAAGAAGCTCAACCGGTCCGTCATAGTCCGTCGACAACTGCCATTCGCCGTTCTGCTGCCGTGCCAGTCCCCGGGATGTGCCAACATAAACCCACTCATCAGCCGTGATGGCGATCGAACGAATGTCCTTCGTGGGGAGTCCATCCGACGGACCAAAGTTCTCAGCAATTTCAGCGTCAAACGTCCCCACATGAATTGGCTGGAGATGGCTGGATGGCGGGGACTCATCTTCTCCAGTGAGGGGCAGAACGATGGCCAGCAGGCAAGCTCCCACACTGATCAGTGCGAGCAACCATTGAGTCAAAATCTTCACAGAGGGGCTCCTGTTGGTCAAAAAACGCAGATTCTCATGGCTCATCAGTTTAGCAGGCAGGTACTGATTTGCATGCTTGGTGTGTGTTCAGGAATGCAGCCCATTCGGAATCGTCCAAGACTCTGATTTGACCGCGAAGTCGAGTTGCGACCAATGCCAGTGAGATGCGAGACCGTTTGAGCAATCCTTACGGTGTTTGGTTTGACACGTTCTTGGACGGGGTTGTTGGAGGGTAACGTTTGGCAAGGATGGAAGTTGTTGGACAGTCGACGACCGTCCTCCCTGCTTCTTCAGTTCCCTCATCAAAACGAAGGCGTCACACGCAAGTGGCTTGTCTTGACACAAATACGGTATATGTATATTTGTACACTTGATGAGTGTTCGTTGGCTGTTTGTCGATATGAATGCGTACTTCGCTTCGGTGGAGCAGCAATTGCAGCCCCGCCTGCGGGGGCGACCCATCGCTGTGGCTCCCGTGATGACGGAGCGGACCTGTTGCATTGCTGCAAGTTATGAAGCCAAACGGTTTGGGATCCGGACAGGCACGAATGTTGGCGAGGCACGTCGCTTGTGTCCTGCGCTGGAGGTGATTGAAGCTCGCCCGGGGCGTTATGTCGAGTTTCACCACCAGATTGTGGCCGCTGTTGACTCGGTACTTCCGGTCGCAGAGGTTTGTTCCATTGATGAAATGGCATGTCGTCTGGGTAACGGTCAGCAGGCAGAATCACAGGCAATCGATCTCGCTCACGAGGTCAAACGAGCTGTAAAGGAAAGAGCGGGTGAGTTCATTCGCTGTTCAGTCGGACTGGCCCCTAACAAGTTTCTGGCGAAGATCGCCAGTGATATGCAGAAGCCGGATGGTTTGACCGTCCTTTCCCCGCGTGACATTCCTCACAAGCAGTTTCCACTGGAGCTGCAAGATTTCACGGGAATTGGTCCTGGAATGCTCAAACGGCTCCATCAGCATGGGATTGAAACAACACAGCAACTCTACGAGTTATCCCGTTCTGACCTAGGGCAAATCTGGAACAGTGTTGTCGGTGAGCAGTGGTGGTATCTCCTTCGCGGTGATGATTTACCGACTCCGCGATCTGTTCGACGAACTCTTGGTCACTCGCATGTCTTGCCCCCAGAGTTTCGCACGAATAAAGGCGCCAGGGCTATTCTACTCCGCCTGATTCACAAGGCAGCGGCCCGTCTGCGACAGGAAGATTGCTGGGCAACTCGGATGACTGTCTGGCTGACGTATCTGGGGCGACATCCAACATGGAAGGCGACGACCAAGCTTCGCCCTTGTCAGGACACAACGACTTTTGTCGGGATCTTTGCGGATCATTGGTGCCAACGTCCGGGAGATGCGGTCCCGTTGAAAGCCGGAGTCACTTTCTCAAAGTTGATCCGGAGCAACTCGACCAGCCATTCTCTCCTTGTCGAAGATCGCCGTCGTGACGAGGTTTCAAGAACTATGGATCTGGTCAACCGAAAGTATGGGGTCGACCGACTCTACCTGGCCGCCATGCACGATGCTCGTGAGACTGCACGAGCACGGATTGCCTTCCGACATATTCCCGATGTCACAATCGAAGGTCACTAACATCGCTCAAGCGGATTTCAGTGACTTCGTCGTAGCACGAGCGAAAGGCAAGCGGACTACAGACGGTCCACCCATTGATCGTATCATCCCCATGTGATCAGGGATGACATGATTCCAGTCAAGCGCAGGTCTGCTGTTATTTGGCAGCCGCAGTGCCTCGATTCATTAGCCACAGCAATACCGGACTGGCGATGTAGATGGAGCTGTACGTTCCGACAATCACGCCTAACAGCAGACAGAAGGCGAAGCCGTGGATCCCCTCTCCACCGATCACGTAGAGAATGAACACGACGATGAACGTGGTCAACGATGTCAACAGCGTTCGGGAGAGTGTCTGGTTCAAACTCAAGTTCACCATATCGGTGGTGAGTGCCGGGTTCTTGCCACGCACCTCTCGGATCCGGTCGAAGACCACGATCGTATCGTTCAGGGAGTAACCCACGACCGTCAGGAAAGCGGCAATCATCGGCAGGTTGATCTTGAAATCCTCCAGCATGAAGATGCTTCCGATGGGGTTGCCGCTCAGATACGACGCGAGAGCAACCAGGCCCAAAACACAGAGCACGTCATGGACGAGCGCTGCAACGGCTGCCAGCCCAAAAGTGATCCGCTGAAATCGGAACCAGATGTAGGCCACGATTGCGATCAGGCTGAAGAACAAGGCCAACAAGGCGTCAATCTGCGTTTCGCCGGCGACCGCAGAATCGAACCGGTTGACTTCCTGGAATGCAGGCTCACCCGAAAGTTTTGACTCAAAAATCTCAAGTGCCTGTTTGAGGTCAGCTTCGGACACGACTGGACTGACCGTGAGTGAGAACGAAGTCCCCTTGGCAGTGGGATTGTTTGGCTCAACCGTTGACGCGGCGGCGACAAGCGTTTCCGTCTCATCGTATTTGCTGCCTCCATTTTCGCCGGGAAGAGCAGCAATTTGATCCGCGACGTCAGCGGCGACAGATTCGGTGCTGATTTCCTCGGTGAATGTCAGCTGCGCTTCATGACCGCCAGCAAACGGATTTGTGGTTGTCGAACTGGGAGCGGGTGGTTCCTCGGACGATTCGCTCTCCCCCGACTCGCTTTCGGAGTTGGCCGGAATGGCCATGAGCTCTCCAATTTCCAGATGTTGCCGGACGAGCTCATGTGGCGATCCTGCGAAGCCTTCATTGATGGCTTGAGCAACGGCGTCGGTGTCCTGCTCGGTCGTTCGAAGCCGGAACAGTACCGATTCTGATCCATCTTCCTGCTCGGCTTTCAACTGCTCCAATGAGATATCCGAGCCAAATTTTTCTTCAAAGGTCTTGGTCAGCACGCCCCGGACTTCATCGACGCTCGGCTCATCCTTGAAGCTGAACGTCACCATCGATCCGCCGCGGAAGTCGATATCGAGATTGTCCTCACCGCGAGTGAAAAAGGAGGCCATACCAATCAGGATGAGCAAGGCAGACGTGCTCAACGCAAAGGATGTTTTACTGATGAAGTTCCAGTCTGTCTTGCCAATAATGCTCGCCATTTTTACTTCAGTGATCCACCGTTTGCGTTCCATGATGTCGAAGATCAATCGACCGAGGTACAGGGCACTGAACATACTCATCACGATGCCGATGAACAGCGTCACGGCGAAGCCACGCACTTGGTCGGTACCGATCATGTAGAGCACGACCGCTGTGATGAGTGTCGTCACGTTCGCGTCCACGATGGTCGTCAAGGCGCGGCTGAAGCCGTTCTGGATGGACATTCGCAGACTGCTGCCTTTTGCCTGCTCTTCGCGGATACGCTCGAAAATCAGCACATTCGCATCGACGGCCATGCCGATGGTCAACACAAGACCGGCAAGACCGGGGAGAGTGAATGTTGCATCGATGAACGACATGGTTCCCATCACGAGAATCAGGTTCACCAGCAGGCACACGTCTGCAATCGCACCGGCGACCCAGTAGTAAAGAAGCATGAAGACAAACACAGCGACAGCTGCGGATATAATCGCGAGCTTTCCCTTCTCCTGCACATCGATGCCCAGCAGAGGACTGACCGTGAACTCGGAGACAGGTTCTTCGATCAACGGGACTTCGAGAGCACCTGCGTTGAGGACGTTGATCAGTTCGTCCAGTTCACGTTGAGAAAACTGTCCCTCGATGATTCCCTGTGCGCCGATGATGGCGTTGATCGTAGGAGCGGAATGGATCTCGTCGTTGAGGAGTACGGCCAAGCGAGTCTTATAGCCCGCACCTGTCCGGGGCTGATACTTGGTCGTCAAGCGGCGAAACAGCTGTCCACCCGTCGTGTTGAAGGTGAAGCCGACCACCGGTCCACTTTGTGATGTTGTCTGACTGGCTCGTTTGAGCAGCCGGCCTGTGATGCGTTTGGCCGGATCAGGATCATAGACCACGAGGAACTCCCGGACTGTCTCACCGTCAGGAGTTTCAACGTCACGCCATTTCACGAGGTCATTGGTTCCCACTTCTTTTCTCTCGGGCTTGCCGCCATCGCGGGCGGCTTTGGTTCCCACTCGTTTCCAGGCGGCGATCAGTTTGCCGTTGCTGTCACGAATTTCCGACTGATCGGTCGCGTCCGCCATCTCAATAATGTTGCCGTGATCTTCTTCGTTGGCCAGAACTGCGAATTCCAGTTGCCCCAGGTTCGTAATGGCCTTCTTGGTTCTGGCCACCTTGTCAGAGTCTGCACCCGGCACAATCACTTCGATGCGGTCCTGGCCGACAGCACGCACGGTCACCTCTTCGGTACCGGACGGGTTGATGCGGCGAATAATGGCGCCGACCATTCGATTCATCAGTTCCGAATCGACGGTCTTTTCAGCAACCTCGGCCCCTTCATGATCGACCTGAAACACCATGTTGGTGCCGCCCGCCAGATCGATGCCCAGCCGGATCGCATCCTTCCAGCTTCCGCCGCCGGCAATGCGAGTGGCAAATGGCGCCAATCCCAGTGTGATGGCGAACAGCACCAGACCGATACGGAAGGCGACATCCTTCAGCTTCAATGCCCGTTCGATGAGTTGGCCCAACACAAACGGCAGGATCACGATCGCCAGAATCATGAGGATCATGACCCAGCCTGGAAGGCCGGGGGCAGCGGTCTTGGCCACTTCCACGGCATCGGAGCCAGCCTCGTTTGTCGCCTGGGCGAGAAGCAGAAAATCACACATCGAGGAATTCATGAGTGAAACGGTTCCCTTCCTGAGAACATCAGCTGTTTATGTTCGGTGTTGGAAATGACAGCGATTATTTGCCGTCGGTTTTTTCTTTTGTAATCACTTCGCGGATGGCATCCCGTCGCATCTTCAGACGAGTATTGTCATCGACCCGGACGGTCACTTCCGATCCATCCTCCGACAGGTTGACGACAGTGCCGATGATCCCGCCGATCGTCACAACGGGGTCGTTCTTCTTGAGATTGTCGAGCGTGTTTTTGCGAGCAGCCCGTTCCTTGTTCTGGGGAGCCAGGATCAGGAAGTACCAGACCGCTGCCAGGGGGAGAAAGATGATCAACATCTGCAAGACCGAATCGGAAGCCTTCGGCTCCCGCACCGCCGGCGCGGCTTCATCGGCAAGCAACCACAAAGTTGAAATCCACTTTTCCATAAACGTCTACAGACTCCCCGTCACCGGTGAGGCGAGATTCGCAACATGTGCGATCACCACCGGTTGTGCTTGATAGAATCACGTCATTCGCACAATAGCCGCGTATCTTAGGAATCGGGGGTTTGGGCGGCAAGGTGAAGCGACCGAAACTCTTGCGACCGATTCTCCCTGATCGCCGATCGCAGGTCACGTACGAGTCGCTGGTAGTAGGCGATGTTGTGGACTGACAGGGCCATCGGGCCGAGCATTTCCCCCGAAATGAAGAGATGCCGCAGATAAGCTCGGGAAAACTGGGTGCAGGTGGGGCATTCACAGGCAGGATCGAGGGGCGATTCGTCCCGCTGATGCTTGAGATTCCGCATTTTGACCGTCCCCTGTGAAGTAAAAGCCATCGCATTTCGGGCATTCCTCGTCGGCATCACGCAGTCAAACAGGTCAATTCCCCGGAGTACCGCTTCGATAATGTCGATCGGTCGCCCCACCCCCATGAGATACCGGGGACGGTCCTCCGGGAGGTGCGGGACCGTGAAATCGAGGGTCCGGTACATCTCGGGAGGCGGCTCCCCGACGCTCAAACCTCCAATCGCATACCCCGGAAAATCCAAAGGGAGCAGCCCGGTTGCAGACCGCTCCCGCATCGAGGCATCGATCCCCCCCTGAACGATCCCGAACAATGCCTGATCGTCCCGTTTCTGAGCATCACGACACCGTTTGGCCCACAGAGTCGTCCGGTCGACAGCTGCCTGCATTTTCTCAGATGTCGCAGGGAGAGCCGGACATTCATCCAGACACATGATGCAGTCCGCCCCCAGAGACTCCTGGATGGCAACCGCCCGCTCAGGGGACAATTCCAGGAGACTGCCGTCAATATGGGACTTGAAGACCGCCTTTTCGTCATCGAGCGATCGCAGGTCTGCCAGTGAGAAGACCTGAAACCCGCCGCTGTCTGTCAGGATCGGTCCCTCCCAGTTCATGAACTGGTGCAGTCCGCCCATGTCCGCCACGACATCTTCGCCCGGCCTCAAGGCGAGGTGATAGGTGTTCGCCAGCACCATCTGGGTGCCGACCTCGGCCAACTGCGACGGCCACACCCCTTTGACCGACGCCCGTGTCCCCACTGGCATGAACGCAGGTGTCTCAACAATACCATGCGGCGTCATCCACCGCCCCGCACGGGCGTGCGAGGATTGATCGGTATACAGCAGATCAAATTGAAACGTCAAAGACGATCTCCGATGTTAGTCACAGACAGGAATGTCTGTGCCACCGAGTTGTGTCCTTCTGAAGCGATATCTGATCCGGTGGGACAGACATTGCTGCTCTGTAACAGGAGGAGCAGATATTCCTGTCTGCAAGAATAGCTACAGACTCTCCATATCATTCTGCAGCAAACTGAACAACGGTCGGATCGTCAAATACATCCATCCTGAGCACGCAAAGGGGACGACACAACTGGCAATTGTCCAGATCCAGCGGAGAGTTCCTGTTTGCTGAAATGCGAAAGCCACATAAGTCGAACCAATCACGATCCCCGCCAACATCGGCAGGCTGATAAACCACTTCCCCACCAGCCAGTCGGTGATCATGATGACGAACAACTGATTACGAGAAACTTCGACTCCGAAGTCCTCAAGAGCCGACATCGATCGCCTCGTGTACGCAACCATGGCCATGAGTGCGACACCCCAGCATGCCAACTGAATGGAGACGGAGATCCATAGCGTCACTCCGTTCACCATTGTCGTTTCACTCGTCGAATCTGCCATGCTGCCCACTCCGGACTACAAGATTAGATCTGATTGAGGGCGTCGTTCAGCATCCCCACGTACCACAGGGCCACCGAGAAGATGATGAAGATAATGACTGCTGCAACCCCTGCCCAGACGGCCCATCCGAGTGCACTGGCGAGAGCGCGCAGGCTGCGGCGTGCCTGATCTTCGAACTGCGGACTGAGTCGATCGAGAGCTTCAGGAACGGTCCCAGAGGTCTCAGCGACATCGACAATGTTGATGAATTCTTCCGGAAACAGGTCAGTATGCATCAACGCTTCTGTGAGAGTATCTCCCTCCATCACATCGCCGATGACTCGATTGCTCGACGCCACGAATGCTCCGTTTGAGGTTGCTCGCAAGCTGGCATCAAGGCTGTCCTCGATCGGCATGCCCGCACTCTGGGTCAGGTGAAACGCCCAGGAGAAGCGAGCGATTGCGAATGACTGCATGCAATATCCGACGACCGGCACACGCATCAGTGCTTTATGGACTGCTGCCTTGCCGGACAGGGAAGCGGTCATGACCTTGTACAACAGGAACAGGCTGGCGATGCCCAAGGCCCAGGAGGTCAGCCATTTGACTGCCCCGGAGGTTCCCGTCAGCCCCCATCCCAGGACATCGAGTGGCTCGGTTCCCTGGCTCGAGGCAATCATCCCCAGCAGCCAGATCAGTCCGGCGACGATGAAGATCGCTGCCAGCAACTGGATCACGGGCATCGTGATCTGTCCGATGAAGTCCTTCCGCAATCGGACCGTGTTGTCGTAGTGATCGGCCAGCGACCGCAGCACCTCGGGCATCGCTCCCGTCTGTTCGGCGATCTGCACCATTTCGATCATCAGGTCCGGGAATCGCCCATCCTGCGCCCGCATGGCCGTTGCGGTATCTTCTCCCGACTTGAGGCGGGCGGTGATGTCAGCCAGAGCCGACGCCAGACGCGGATCGGTCGTCTTCCGGCTGGCCATGTCGAACGTGCGAATAATCGGCACCCCGGCCCCTAATGCCGTCGCCAGCGATCGGCAAGTCACCGACAGCGGTTTAAGCCTCACTTGTTTACTCAACATGGGAGACCGCTTTTGTCACAGGAATGAGATGAGTGCGAGAAGTTGCTGCCAGCCAGTCCCGACAGGAAGCAGAATGCCGTTCGTCTCCGCTGCATCTGCCCAAGTGATGGCCATCCGTTGCAAACGCTTCTCATGGGCCTATCATGAGGTACGTAAATATCCGCCCAAACGCTGACTCCATTTTATCGAAAGATTGACCCTGTGAGCAGTCCCGTTGATACCGCTGCCGCTCGCAAGCAGCTTGATGAGCAAACCGTACGCATCACCCGTTTGCACTTCGACCCCAATGAGGGGGCTCCGTACTGGCTCGATCGAGCTGCATCGCTGGGGTTCGATCCCCTCAAGGACGTGAACTGCTTTGATGACCTCAAGAAATTTCCTCTATTTGAGGATGACGATCTGCGTGGTGGCCCGGTGACCCGTTTTCTCCCGAAGAAGTGGCACAACGAGCCGAAGTATGTCTTCGAGACGGGTGGCACGACCGGGCTTCCGAAGAGCCGCTGCTGTGTTCGCGATCACTGGATCGACTATGAGATGTTCTCCGAAACGCTGCCGGACGAGTCGTTCCCCAAAGGCACGAACTGGCTGATGCTTGGCCCCTCCGGACCGCGTCGGCTTCGGCTCGCTGTCGAACACCTGGCCCATCACAGGGGGGGCATCTGCTTCTGTGTGGACCTGGACCCACGTTGGGTCGTCAAACTCATCAAGAAGGGAGATGTCGCTGGTGCGAAGGCGTACGCCGATCACGTGATCGATCAGGCCGCCAGTCTGCTGGGAGCTGGTCATAACATCCAGTGCATGTTTGCAACTCCGAAACTCCTTGAAGCCCTCGCTCTGCGTCTCATTGACAAGGGTTCGTCCATTGCAGAAGCGGGCATCAAAGGCATCTTCGCAGGTGGAACCGAGTTCACTCCGCAGTGGTATCGCTTCTGCAAAGAGGAACTGCTCGGTCCGGACGTGTACATCACCCCGACCTACGGCAACACCCTCATGGGACTCGCTTGCGGCAAGCCATTCGATCCTGCCGACAACTATAAGATTTCATACTACGCCCCGCAGCCTCGGGCCGTGGTCGAGGTTGTCAGCTTCGATGATTACTCCAAGGTCGTCGACTACGGCGAGACCGGTCGGGTCAAACTCTACACGTTGACCGAGGAACTCTTCATTCCGGGATTCATGGAGCGCGACGAAGGCGAACGCGAAGAGCCGATCAAGGAGTACCCCTGGGATGGTGTCAGCGGCACAAGACCGTTCCACGAACTACTCAAGACCACAACTGTCGGCGTCTACTGACGTTGTTGCTCAGTTGATTGCGAACGAAATTGAGTCTCCGATTTGTGTCATTACCGCGAAGGCGGGAATGACGTTTGGGTTTGTCCTTACTCGGGCAGATTCCATACCGTGTCGAACAGGGCGGCCCACACGGTCTCCTCTTGATAGGAGCCGTCGGCCTGTCGTCCGTATCGCTGCACGGCGATGTCTCCGAGTCGTGGGAACAGCCAGGCATTTGATGAGCGGAAATCGCTTTCGTGCATGGTGTGTCCGGAGTTTACGACCACGTAGCGTTTGGTGTTCAGCGGGTTTGGATAGATCAAAGCGACTCCGTGAGTAGCCGGATCATAGGTCAGCCCGTTAACGATCAGTTCTTCCTGAGTCCATTCGAGTGGCAGGCGATCTATGATGCGTCTGAGAACAGCGTTCGATCCCGGGTCGCCGAAGAGAATGATGTTGTGATTCGCGATTTGCTCGTCTGACAAATCAGTGTCGTTGACCACGGGCACACGTCCACGAAGCCACTTGTCGAACTCTTTCTCAAAGCGGGAGAGCGTCCAGGCTGCCCAATCGTGCTGAGACTTTGACCAAGGAGTTCCCGTGCCTCGCACGCAGAGGAACGGTTGCATGAACGCGTCATCAATCGGTCCCTGCAGGTCGTGTCTTTTGTGAACATCCGGGTTCTCGTGGAATCTTTGGGCCTCTGCTTCACTGAGCGGCCGCCAGGCATTACCCTCCCGGACAAAGGTGCTTTCTGCGGATCGGGAGAGCGGGAACGGTCCCTGTTTATCGAGCGTCGACTCGTCCGAGATGCCCCGGGCGATGCTCAGAGCCGTGACGTTACCGGTATTCAGTCGCAGTGTCTGCTCATCGTCAAGCCCTCCTTCGACGGTTGCCGGTTCATAGAGTTCACCCATCTCGTCGATCGTCAACCACTCGCACTTGTTGTACTTCGGTGTGTAGGTGATGAAGCGGATCTGTGTTCGGCCAGGAGGCTGCGGACGACCTTCAGCGGAGTTCTTCGTCAAGAAAGCCGTGAAGGCTTCGGTGCTCTCTTCATTAAATTTGTGTCCCATCCCCGCTCCGACGAGGACCCGAAGAGGCACGTCCAGTTTTAATGCCCGCAGCTTCATGGTCAGGCTGGCGGCCAGTTGTTTGTCGACTTCACCCCCGTAGGTGATGAAGGGGACGTTCGCGGTGTTGAGGGCATAATCGACTGCATCATAGATGTGCAGCGTCTCGTGCTGAGGTGACGGCAGCTTGGATGTCTGCTTCTGGTATTCGTAAAAATCGACAAAGCCGGCTCCTGCACCGACGGACGACCACCGGGACGGATGGTGCAGACCCAAATGCCACGCACCAGCTCCCCCCATGGAGAAGCCCCATAAGGTGATCCGCCGTTCGTCAATCCGAAACCGACGCTGCACATCGGCGAGCGCCTCGAAGACGTCAGTCTCTCCACTCCACCGATAGGCATTGTTTGTCCGACCGAACACGTCCAGTTGAATCGAGTCTACGGGCAAATCCATTTCCCGATTGTTGAACGATTGCATGAAACTGGCCTCGGTCAAAGTTCCGTTGCGTCCGTGCAACTTGATCGTCAACGGCCAGGAATCTGGAGATCCCGGGTCAAAGATTGTGGGGAATGACAGGGCGTACGGTTGGACCGACCCGTCGACCGCAGACCGATACCCCAGTGCGACCGCCCCTTTCCCGGTCATCCACGATGGGGGCTGAAGTGCAGGCGCCGCCTGTAATTCCGTAGCTCGCTCCCGGCCGAGGGCGAGAACTGCCAGTGTGTCATCAACGTAGCTCGGTTTGTAGAACTCCTCATGCCGGAGGATCCACTCGGCTGCCTTCGCGCAGACAGAAACATCCGGCAACCATTCTGAATCGGGAAGACTCTCGATCCGGGTCTGCAGTTGAGTGAGCTGTTCGCCGATCCTCTCGGCCTGCTCGGGA
>JAGQQG010000126.1 GCA_020426325.1 Planctomycetaceae bacterium
GGTCATGCTCGTGTTGAACACGACCTCGCCGTAGACTTCACCCTCGGCCCCGAAGCGGGTACCTGCGAAGACGGTGCCATCGGCCAGTGCGAGTTTTGCGGTCGGTGCGGGCATGGAATGTCCGTGATGGTTTGCGTTGATCTCTTTTAGCAGACGGTGATATCGAGAGAAAGTGAGGGCAAGTTTACCGCGGTGACGCAGAGTCGCGGAGGACGCCGGAGGAAAAGACGAGAACTCGTTTGCTCGTTCTCATACCGTCCACTCCGACACTCCGCTCACCTTGAATTCTTATGCAAGTGGTCGCATTTGAAACATCTTCCCCCTCCGCGCGTCCTCTGCGTCTCAGCGCCTCCGCGGTGAAATGAGGTCTCATCCACTTCAACCACCTACGCACGCTCGACATCGATGCCACGCTTACGCAGCTGCCCAATGAGGGCCTGTGTGTCAGTGAACACTTCTGCATCGATGCCATAGGTGCGGGCTGTGTTGACGTACTCGGCGATGTCGTCGGTGTAGAAGCACTCGCCCGGTTCGCAATGGGCGGCTGCGAGGGCCGCTTCGAAGATCGGTGCCTCCGGTTTGATCGCACCGGCCTCGAACGACGTCACGAGATGGTCGAAGCGCTCGAGGACATCGTATTGCTGCTGGACCCAGTTGAGGTGCGAAATGCTCGTATTGGAGAGGAGCACCAGACGGAATCCCTGCGACTTTAGCGTATCGAGAATGGGAACGATGGGTTCGTTCAGCGTGAAGATGTCCGAACTGGCCCGCACCAGTGCATCGAACTCCATCTCGTGCCCGAACACATCCTGCATCCGCTGATGCATATTGACCTCGGAGATTCGCCCGCGCTCAATGTCGTGCTGAAGCCCGGTGCCGAATAGTTTCTTCCAGACGCTGGGGCCGTCGTGGTTGCAGAGTGCACCGATCTGCTCGCACATTCTCTCATGCGAGAAGTGAACGAGGACGTTGCCCATATCAAAAAGGAAAGTACGAATCGGCATGCTTCGATGGTTTGATAACGAGGATGAGTTTTTCCGAAGGCGAAAAAGTCAGTTTGACGAGTTTGATGACACTTCGTAAGCTAAGACACCATAGTGACTTGTCAGCACCGGGGGAATTGCATGCCAGAGGATTTTGGCGAGGGGACCATCATCGATCCTGCGACGGCGCGCGGGCAGGAATGGCCCTGTCTGCGGCAGTTTTGCGTGTTCATGGAGAATCGTGTCGGTCGGCTGCACCAGCTCCTGCGTCACATCGAACAGCACGACCTGCGAGTGGTCGCTCTCAGTCTCGTGGATACGGTCGACTTTGCTGTCGCCCGGGTGATGGTGGACCGAACGGACCGGGCACGAGAAATCTTCACACTTTCCGACTTCACGTTCATCGAAAACGACGTCCTGGGTGTCATCCTTCCCGATGACCCTCAACCGTACGTTCGCATCTGTCTGGCTCTGCTCGCTGCCGAGATGAACATCCATTACACCTATCCCCTCAACTACCGACGTGGGGGGAATGGTGCGATCGCGATCTACGTCGAGGATATCGATCAGGCGACGCGCATTCTGGAGGCCCAGGGGATGCAGCTTCTGCACGAGGGGGACCTCCTGTGTGAGGACGAGTTCTTCTGATCCGCCGAGCGACTCTTCCAGCCGACTGACATCAGCATGCTCTCCATCATTATTCCCACATTCAACGAAGATGAGAGCCTGCTGGAGCTGTATCGGCAGATTGAAACGGTCACGAAGAAACACAACATCGAGCGCGAGTTGATCTTCGTTGATGACGGTTCGACCGATGGGTCCTGGGCGGAAATTCGCGAGATGGCCCGGCAAGACACCGAGGTTCGCGGACTGCGTTTTCGTCGCAATTTCGGGAAGGCGGCTGCGCTCACAGCTGGCATGCGGACGGCACGAGGCGACATCGTGATGATGATGGACGCAGACCTGCAGGACGACCCAGCTGAGATTCCGACCTTCCTCGCAAAGATCAAGGAAGGCTGTGACGTCGTCAACGGCTGGAAGGTTCGTCGTCTTGATCCTTGGCACAAGGTCTATCCGAGCAAGGTTTTCAATGGGATGATCGGCTGGATCACCGGCCTCAAGCTGCACGACCACAACTGTGGGCTGAAGATGTTCACGCGCGATGTCGCAGACGAACTCAGTCTGTATGGTGAGATGCATCGCTTCATCCCGGTGCTCGCCCACTCGCGCGGCTTTCGAGTGACCGAGTTGCCGGTTCACCATCGGCCCCGAGAACATGGCCACTCGAAGTACGGCGTACGTCGCTTCCTCCGGGGTTTTCTGGACCTCCTGACGGTCGGGTTTCTCACCAGCTTCGCTCAGCGGCCCCAGCACATGATGGGTGCATTCGGTCTCGTGTTCTTCGGACTCGGCATGCTTGGCCTGATGTACTTGTCTCTGCTATGGATTCTGATGAACGTTTTTGGCGTGATGGAACCGACCCCCATCGGCACGCGGCCACTGCTCGCCTATTCGATGGCATCTACGCTGCTGGGTTTTCAAGCGATCTCCCTCGGACTGCTGGCCGAACTCATCGTCGCCAACACGGTCCGCGAGTCGGACACCTACAGCATCAAAGAGACGATCGGAGTCCACTCCAACGAGACGATGTAGAACTCGCAGGCATTGGGAATTGACCGACTGGTTCTCTCCTGACCTGTGCAATGCCTCCACTGAGATGACCCAGAACTTCTATGCATCGAACACGTTGATACCGCGTCGGTTTTGTGTTGTTTTGAGTTCAGTCCCTCCTGGGACCGGTGGAGACGAGAATAGAAAAAACTTGCAAACGGGCGGTCGTTCACTGACAATGATGGTTAGAGAGTATGAATGGAGCCAAAAGGGGGAATGCCATGATCGATCTGAATGCCATCAATCCCGACGACTCGATCAATCTGGATGCGTCAGCCTCTCAGGAGTTGAAGCGCATCGTGGTGGCCAAGCAGGCGGAAGATGATCCGTCGAAATCGCATGTGATCCCCGACGCACTCACGCATTCGATCCGCTCGGCCACCAAGAACCGCGAGATCCTGAAGCAGCAGTTCGGAGATCTCATTTGAGCGACTTGCAGTGAGCGCCCGACCTTGGAGATGCCCGGTCTGGGATGTTCATTGCACCTCAAACAACTGATAACGAATGAAGATCTCCTGATCTCGCGCGCGTCGGTGGAGTGCGGCGACCTCCTGCTGCTGGTTGGGTGCAACCGCGTCCCAGGGCATCCACGCATACCGAGGATCAGTTGCCTGTTCTTTCAGGACTCCCATCTCGACCAACTCTCGAAACCGCTGCGGCGTGACGAACTCGGTGTACCCGTACGAACCGGGAGCACGGTACCGCAGGACCTCCTGCCAGTTGACGAACACGTGGGTGATGCCATGATCGCGGAGCGTTGATCGGATCTCGTCCGCCGTTTTCAGAGATTGCTCGCCGTCCGGCAGTTCGGGAGTTGCTGAGAGCCATTCCTGAAAAAGAGATACGTCGAAAACCGTGTTGTAGACGTTATCGAACTCCGCATCGAAGACTTGCGCCTCGCCGACGAACAGCACCCGGGCATCGTCCGGAAGATCCATTTCATTCAGGAGCGCCATGCTGGGAGTGATCGCTTGCCGCCTGGCAGAACTCTGTTCCATGAGGAAGCCGTTGAAGCCGGCAAGTGGCGTCGTGATATACCCCAGATTGAAGAGCAGAGACAGGGCGACAACCAGACATACCAGCCCACCGATCAGCATCTGATTCGGTTGGAGGGGTTGCTCCTTCTGAACATCGGCAGTCTTCCGGTCGACAGCGAGCAACCAACCCATGCCGATTCCGGCCAGCAGGCAGAGGACCGGCAGCATGGGCACCCAGAAGCGGTCGATGCGATGAGTCAATCCCCACCAGGTGAAGAACAGCCACAGCACGTACACCCACAGAGCGAGAATGAGCTTGCGATGTCTCCTCCACATCAATGAGAGCGGAGCGAACGCGAACACGAGTGCGCTCTGCCAGTCGGACTTGGCGATGACATCGATTGCATGTCGCCACAGGTCACCCGGAATCTGTGAGGGATTCGCGAGGAGATGTTTGGGGGGACTGTGACCGTTTCGCCACTTGGCATTGAGTACGTCGTTCCAGTCCTCACCACCGAAGACCGTGTACATCAGCGGATAGAGCGGGTTCCCGGTCTCGACTGCGTTCTTGAGCATCCAGGGGCCGAATGTCATCAGGGACCCGATGGCAAACAGGATCGCCACCCGGAGAGAGCGTTTGAAGCCATCGCTACGCAGGGTCGAGAAGATCGTCCAGCCGAACAAGGGAATCGCCACCGACAGGACACCCGGATACTTGCACGCCACTGCGCTTCCCGCGAGCCAACCCGCGACCAGCCCCATGTGTTTGTGGACATCAAGCAGCAGCACTGCCAGCAGGGTCACAAGCAAAAAAAACGCCAACCCTCCCTCTGTGTAGGCGATGATCGAAATGCGATACACCCAAGGAGTCGTGAGATAGATCAAGACACACAGCCAGCCGACCGTCGGATTAAACCAGCGCCGGCCAGCTGCAAATAACCCCAGGGAGGTCAGGGGAGCGAATGCCATCAGCACTGCCTTCCCTGCCATCGCACCGCGATACCAGTCATCCCGAAGCACCATCGCGAGCAGCGAAAGCATCTCCGTCAGGAACGGAAAGCTCGTATAGACGTTATGAGGCAAGAACGTCACACGACCCTGCTGAAAGTACTCCTTGGGTCCTTCGAGGTGGTATTCCTTCACGTCGAAGTCCGTCGACGGCAGCATGGCCCCCAGCAGCATCGCAACGAGGAATGGCAGAACGCAGAGCAGGATGACGACCGCCAGTTCACTGATTTCTCTGGGTTTCCGCTCGACCTGTTCCTGTTCAGGAGTGCTTGAGGTCTCTCTCTTCTGGAGCACTCTGAGCCAAAGCTCGCCTGCCAAACTTGCGACGATGACGCCTCCCAAAAGCCACCGGGAGAGCAACCCGACGACGCCGAACCCTAGCGTCAGGAGCGAAAGTCCCGACAGTCCCAGACCAAATGCAAACACGTTAAGTTCGACCGCATCCACGTGGCTCCGCACCCCGGTTGCCCGCAAGAGCAGATGGCCGAGTCCCCACGCCCCCGCCAGGATGAAACCCGCAACGGCCACCAGATCGAACCGTTGAGGGAGATACTGCCAACCGCTGGGGGGCGAGTTTCCGTCTTTCGTGGGGAACACATTCTCCAACAGAAGATCGGACAGGTTCGTCC
Organism: Planctomycetaceae bacterium; assembly: GCA_020426325.1. GTDB lineage: Bacteria > Planctomycetota > Planctomycetia > Planctomycetales > Planctomycetaceae > JAHBXU01. The sequence continues at coordinate 5,269 of JAGQQG010000126.1, forward strand.
ACAGATCCACCCGCGAGATCGACGTGCCGTCTGTGGTCTGTGCATTCGGCAGCGTGAGCGAATAGAACCACAAAGCAAAGAGGATCACCCACGCCAATCCTGCAAAGCCGGGAAAGCGAGACTCTCTCATGGTTTGTGGTGCGGCGTACTTCGACATCTCACCACTTATACGTCATCGATCGCCAAAAACGCAGCGACTTTTCATCGAGCCTCAGACGGGTGATGAACTCACTGCCAGTCGAACCCCAGATCGAGAGAGGGGGCGGAGTGGGTCAGGCGTCCGATGCTGATACGTTCGACCCCGGTTTGGGCGATGGCTGTAACGGTTGTCAGATCGACTCCCCCGGACGCCTCCAGCAGCACTCCTGGCGATTCTCTGTCACGCAAGCTCACTGCCTCACTGAGTTGCATCGGGGTCATGTTGTCCAGCAGGACAATGTCCGGTGCTCCCTGAACTGCATCTGCGAGTTGTTCCAGCGAATCGACCTCGATCTCGATCACGACCCCCCGGGGAGCTTTCTCGCGTGCCAGTCGCACGACCTCTGCCAACGAACCGCCCGCGTTCTCGGCAACCGCTGCGAGGTGGTTGTCCTTGATGAGGACCGCATCCCACAAGCCGATGCGGTGATTCGTCCCCCCGCCACAGCGGACGGCGTACTTCTGTAGGATTCGCCAACCGGGAAGGGTCTTCCGGGTATCAAGGATGACGGCATTCGTCCCTCCGACCGCATCAACATAGGTGCGGGTCAGAGTCGCGATACCGCTGAGATGGGTCAGGAAGTTCAGGATCGTCCGCTCTGCCCGCAACAGCGAGCGGACATGACCCGACAGAGATGCGACGACCGATCCGGGCTCGACGTCGTGACCGTCGGCTGCGTGTGATTGCCACGCACAACGAGCGTCGACTTCGAGCAGCACCATTTCCCCGATCGGCAAGCCGGAGACCACTCCGGGGACACGAGACACAATGTTGACCGATCCGGTGATCTCAGCGGGCAGCATGGCATCAGACGTGATGTCACCGAAAGTGCCAAGGTCTTCCTCCAATGCCAACGCAATGAGAGTCCTGGCGGATGACTGTTCAGCGGTACCAAACGACGGGCAGGCGGTCATTGATCTCACGGGGTCACGGTCTGCGAGAAACTGGATGTGGTCACATTCGTTTTGGCGCCACTCGACGGAACGGGTTCGGTCATTCCCGATTCACGGAGAGCACCCGTTCTCAGGAATCGATCTGTACTCGAAATGACAGCCTCGTCCCACATGAGAACGGAGTGCAGGATCGGAACGGTCATGAAGTCGCAGGCACCGGGAAGACGGGTACTTTCGAGTGACACAGTGCCGTCATCATCACCGGGAACGAGAGGATTATATCCGTTCTCGGTGCCTCTCGCTCCAGAGATGAGTGCGAAGTCGAAGGCCGGAGTTGGCAGACGTGCGATATATCCCTCCGCGTCCTCAATCAGTTGCTGTCCGGCCGGCCCATAGAGTGTACGGTAGAAAAAATTCTTCTGGAGCAGGTTGGCCATACGGGCACCTCGGTTGGGAACGCCCAGCATGACCATACGGCGGATGCGTGGATCGTGGCCCTCTTCCAACGATGCCCGAACAACAAGTCCGCCCATGCTGTGCACAACGAAGTTGATCTCGTCGATGCCTTCAAGCGAAGCCATGCATCGCTTGAGATAGTCTGCAGAGGTCGGAATGTCGACGCGCGTGCTGGGGTAATCGAATCCGAACACCTGATAGCCTGAGGATCGGAGCTGCTCCTTCATGGGGTCGAACGACTTGGACGAGCGGATGATCCCGTGCACTAGGATGACGGCTTTGCCCGACATGGGCTTGAGACCTTGGTCCCGCCGGATTTGTTGAAGACATTCATGACAGGCCTCATGCGACCCCCAGGCATGACGCACGTCGTCCTCGTCGAGCAGACGAAAGTGCCCGTCGAGGACGTTCTGCTGAATCCGCCAGCCATGAAAGAAGTGCACATCCCCCCAGAGTTGTCGTCCTCCGAGAGTCTTCATGGTGATGTTGAACTCTGGTTGAGAAGGTTGAGCATCCGCGTCAGACTCCAGCTGCGTGTCAGCAACGACATCATCCGCCTGCAAACAATTTGAGGTTCCCAGGCAGTTCATTGCTGTCCCGACCAATAAAACCGCCAGTCTGAGCTTGATTCGCCTCATGAAGGATTCCCTTTCTCCCGTTTCACGAGACAGGGCGTCATCAGGTCGGACATATCACGAAAAATGTTTCGTCGACTTCAGATCATACCCACCAATGAGCCAGAGATGCCCAGAACTGCAAGTATTCCAGGATGAGTCCATGAAGGTCAGGCCACCTCTCAACAATCATAGCGATCGGACGATACAGGACGATCCAGTGAGGTTGAGTGAGGTCAACTAACCCCAGTTCCGCGAAGAAACTGAGCGGACCGATGCTCAACGGATAGCCGATGAACAACAGGACCAGCAGTCCGAGGTAGAGGCCCCATCGTCCACTCTGCGTTTGTTGTTCATCGGACATGAGCTGGTTTCACAACCTCAGCAAGCCATGAAACGGATCAAGTAACCGCTTGCGCCAGAGATGAGAGCGTGTGAGCGTCACTGTCATCACGACGGAGCGTGATGACCACTTTTTCGGATGGCCTCAATCCGTTCTAATTCGCCCCCGGTTTGGCATTGATGAGTTCAGTGACGGCTTCGCTCAAGGCCTCGCCGTAGAGGTCAGTTGCGACAACTTTCCCTTCTCGGTCGACAAGGAAAGCCGTGGGAATCGAGGAGACGCCGTAATAGGTCGCCAGTGGGTGATCCTGAGCACCTTCGCCTGCCCCTTCGTGGAAGAGTGTGGGCCAGGGGAGTTGTTTCTGGTGCAAAAACTCTTCGAGCTGAGCGCGGCTGTCATCCAGGCTGATCCCGATAATCTCCAGGCCCGCCTCGTGATGAGCTTCATAGAGTTCGACGAGTTCGGGCATGGCAGCCACACAGGGGCCGCACCAGGTTGCCCAGAAATCGACGAGGACGACTTTGCCTTTCCACGACTCGACGTTGAACGGTTCTCCGGTGACCGTCGTACCTGCGACTTCGATCGGTTTTCCTTTAAGATTGATGCGGCGTGCAGAGCCTTCCAAAGTTGCTGCCAGACTGATGAACGCCGGGTCGTCACTCGTCCGCAGAGCATCGCCGAATATCTTGGCAGCACTTTCGGCCAGTTCCCCGTCGCCCGTCTGCTCGATCACCGACATCGCACCGTAGGCTAGGCTGCCATGTGCGTTCGTGAGGGGGCGTTCCTCCATGACTTTGATGACTTGATCCATCACCGATTTGACCGCAGCCTTATCACCGGGGTCTACCGAACTGATTTGTGACTCGACGTCCAGGAGACATCCCAGCTGTGCGAGCAGGGGGCGTTCGCTGGTCTTGAGGCCTTCAACAAAGGCCTGCTTCTGCTCCGTAGCAGTGCGGTCACCAAACTGTTCAATGATGTCGTAGCATTGAGACATCATGCGGATTGCGAGTTGAGCGGTGTCTTCATCGATATCCCGTTGAATCACCTCATCTAGTGCGATCAGCAACTTCCGGAAATGGGCACGGAACCCAGCGGGAGTCGGCGAGTCAGCTCGCATGCGACCGAGAGACTGAAGGAATGCCTGGAGTGTTTCCGCATCGTTTCCTTCAGGGACTTCGATCGGGGCATCCGCTTCGTTTGTCTCTGGCGTCGTGGCCGCATCGTCAGCGGCAACTGGTGTGAGTGAGACGTTTGACCATGCGAGGCATGCAGTGAGCAGAATGCCGGAGGATAGCCATCCGGCGAGGGACAATCGTGGCAACATGTTTCTCTCCAATGGGGGGCCGACCTTGTGATTCACACACCCGTGCGGGCCAGCTTGAACGGCAGAATGATAGACAGCTGGATCGATGCCCGATACCCTGCTGCAAAAGAGATGCCCCTACGAACGGAGTCCGAAAATGACAGAACATAATGTCTCTGAACAACCTGCGTCGAACGACAACCCGCTGCTGGTGTCTTCGGGACTCCCCCCATTTGACAGGATTGAACCCGGACACGTTCAGCCTGCAGTCGAATACATGCTCCACGGGGCGGGTGAACGGATCGGCGCGTTGGAAGCCGATCTCACCCCCACATGGGAAGGTCTTATTAAGCCGTTGGACGAGATCGGTCGCCGGTTTGAATACACTTGGGGGCCGGTGAGCCATCTGTTTGGAGTGAAGAACTCCCCAGAACTCCGTCAAGCGTATGAGGCGGTGCTTCCACAGATCGTCGACTTTGGGCTGCGGGTCAAACAGAGTGAACCGCTGTACCGCACATTGAAAGAGATGCGTGAAGGCGATGCATGGGACACGTTCGACACCGCACAGCAACGCATCGTGACCGAGAAACTCCTGGACGCTGAACTGGCGGGCATCGGCCTGACCGGAGAGAGCCGGAAGAGGTTCAATGAGATTGCCCGAGAACTCTCCGAACTGAGCACGCAGTTCGCCAACCATGTGCTCGACGCGACGAAGGCATGGGCATTGGTCATCACCGACCCGGCCGAGGCGGAGGGACTCCCGCCATCGCTGTTGCAAATGGCCGCTCAGGCATACAACGAGGCCCGGACGGACGGAGATGAAACGGAAGCCACTCCCGAGCAGGGACCATGGCGGATTACGCTCGAAGCACCGAGTTACATTCCCTTCATGAAGCACAGCCGCAGACGCGAACTTCGTGAGCAGGTGTATCGAGCTTTTGTGACCCGCGCTTCGGAAGGGGAACTCGACAATACGGAGTTGTGTCGGCGGATCCTGAAGCTCCGCCAGGAACAATCCCGGCTGCTCGGCTACGACAACTATGCGGAGGTCAGCCTGTCTCAGAAGATGGCGTCTGATGCGGCTGCGGTCCAGGAGATGTTCGAGACGCTTCGCTCGGCCTCCTGGGAAGGAGCCAAGGCAGACCTCAAGGAGATTCAGGATCTCGCCATCGAGCGAGGACAGGCAGAACCGTTAAGCCACTGGGACATTGCGTACTGGGCCGATCAACTCCGCGAACAGAAGTTCAAATTCTCGGAAGAGGAACTCCGCCCGTACTTCCCGCACGAACGCGTGCTCGACGGGTTATTCTCTCTGGTCAATCGACTGTTCGGAATCACCGTGGTCGCAGCCGACGATCAGGCTCCCAAGTGGAACAAGGATGTTCGGTTCTTCCACATCCGGAACGAGGATGGGGAGACGATTGCCGGATTCTTCTACGATCCCTACTCCCGCCCTGTAAACAAACGGGGCGGAGCGTGGATGGACGACTGTCTGTCGCGTCGTCATACGAAGTCGGGCCTGCAGATCCCCATCGCACACCTCGTGTGTAACTGTACGCCGCCGGTTGGCGGGAAGCCGTCGTTGATGACGTTCCGTGAAGTCGAGACTCTCTTTCACGAGTTCGGTCACGGGTTGCAGCATATGCTGACAACCGTCGACTACCCCGACGTCGCAGGCATCAGCGGCGTCGAGTGGGATGCTGTCGAACTCCCCAGTCAGTTCATGGAGAACTGGTGCTATCACCGTCCCACCCTCATGGGCATGACGTCTCATTATGAGACCGGTGAACCACTGCCGGAGGAACTTTACGAAAAGATCTGCGAAGCTCGCACGTTTCGGGCGGGTTCCGACATGCTGCGTCAACTGACATTCGGCATGACCGACATGGCGTTGCACGCGGACTTCGACCCGGACGGCAAGGAGACGATCTTCGACGTGCAACGTCGGATTATGGAGAAGACGAGCGTACTCCCGATGTTTCAGGCTGACCGCTTCCTCTGTGCGTTTCAGCACATCTTCTCGGGCGGATATGCAGCGGGGTATTACAGCTACAAATGGGCCGAGGTGCTGAGTGCGGACGCCTTCGCGGCTTTCGAGGAAGCAGGGCTCGATGACGAGGCAGCCATCGAGAAGACGGGGCGACGCTTCCGTGACACGGTCCTGTCCGAAGGGGGCAGCCGTCACCCCATGGACATCTACCGCGATTTCCGTGGCCGGGAACCCAATCCGGAAGCCCTGTTACGTCACAATGGGCTACTGCCCGCTTCGTGAGACATCGAGAGTGTGTCGTCGCTTGAATCTCGTCAGGGCTTAATAGTCATCGTGCGATCCATCCGGTCGCTCCAGTCTTTGAGGAAGGCTTCTCTCCATTCCGCGACCGTTACGGCTCCTGCTTTGTCTTTGACGATCAGATGGGGGTCAGGGTCGTCGTTCCAGTAGGTGGGACGTCCGACCGGATCCGGGCGGACGAATGCCCCTCCCCAATGTGGGGCCTCAGGAGTGTCTGGATTCCCGTCAAGCAGATATAGCACGCTGGGCGTGTCGCCCATTTTGATATCGGCTTTCTGAGTGATGAAGAGTTCTCCCAACGCACCATGCCCGCGAACATGAAGTTCTGGAAAGCGACGATTTTCCCACTCTCCTTCCTGATTCCCTCCCATGTACATCCCCCGAAACGTCGTGTCACATTCAATCCACCAGAGATCGGGATACGTGTTGAACAGATACTCACGGGCCAGACGATCCTGACTCGTGTTCCAGGAACCGATCGAGTAAATCCGCAGGTTGTGGCGAATGTCCGGAGCAGCATGCACGGCCTGGGCGACATCCGTGATCGAACCCCAGACGAGCACATACAGAGGCCTCGGGTCATCCACACGACCTCGCTCGACTAGCAAGGCTGCCCCCTCACTGATGGCGTCGTCCGGGGTCGGTCTTTCCTGTTTTGAGATGGCTCCCTGCCGGACCACACTCCGCAATCGATCGGGCGACGGGTATGTGGCTGACCAGGTCTGCAGGTGATCATAGTCCTGTTCATATGCTGAAATCGCTACGAGCAGGTGTTCCGCACGCCCCTTGCCTGGCGGCGAACTGATCAGAGCCTCAGTCTCAAAACGGTCCGCATAGACCAAATAATGCACCATCGACTGGAAGTCATCCGGATCGCTCCCGCCGATGTCCGTCGAGACGACCACACGGGGCAGCACAGTCGGCTCAGCCGACAGATTCGTCGCCGTCAACAGCAGGACTCCGCATGCGAGCATGAGACCGAACAGTCTCCTGTTCCGTCGACCTCGCCAGCCGTTCACACAACACCAACATTTGGGACAACGACGCTTGTCCACAGGGTTCAGCAATTCCGGTTTCATCGAGAGCGTTCCATGGAATCATCAAGAGTCACAGTCTCATCAAGTGACCGACGATGATAGGCTCCCTCCGCTTTCGTTTCACGCATGCATCGGTGAAGGGACTCACAAGCGGCTCTGATCCGGATCCACTCAGCTCTCCTTAAAAGCCTCCATAATCAATGATCTCGCCTCCGCTTTTGGTGACAAGAGCGGAGAGGGTCTCGTCCGGAATGGTGCCCTCGATCGCACGAGCGCTACCGTCACAGAAGGTGGTCCAGAACTGGTCGCGGGAGCCGAACAACCTGTCCTTGAGGCTCGGTGGATCGACCGGGAAGTCTTCCGGCTTCGTCCAGATGACCGCTCGCTCAGGCGGAACTTCGAGGATCATGATCGTGTTGGAAGTTCCGTCAGTGATCTCGCGAATGGGGACGCCTGCCTGACCGTGGAAAACTGTGTTCTCGCCGACCGGAAGTTGCAGCGTCGTGAGACCGCGCGCATTCAGGTCGAACGAGCTGGATGCGAACACGTCGGGCATCTGTTCGACGAGCGTGAGGTTGTGGACGCTGTCCCACGGTTCATCCAGATGGAACTGACGATACAGGTCGTTGGCATCGAGGTACGGCAGCAGATAGACCCGCCAGCTGAGCAGGGGCTGGCCGTTCTCATCAAAGCTCGCAGGAGGAGGGAAGCTCCCGTAGGCATCATGAAAGTTATGCATTCCCAGCCCCAGTTGTTTGAGGTGGTTCCGAAGGTCGAGAAGGCTGAAGTTCTGGCTGAGGGGAACGACGTCGTCGAGCAGCGAAGCGAGCACTTCGCCAGACGGCCTGTTTGCAGGAGGGACCATCGACAGTTCAAGACGATCTCCATCAACTGTGATTTGAGTTGCATTGACGATGTCTCTCAGTGTGTCATTCTTTACCGGAGCCTGGGCGGCTGCGGTCCCCAGCAGGGCCGACAACATCTGAGCGGACGCATCGCTGTCGGTTTGCACGATGCCTTTCACCGCCGGCAGCAGCACGTCGACGCCGAGCGAGAACCAGCGCAGCTCAGCCAGCCGCTCACCCGACAGTTGACCAAACCCTTCCGGCAATTTCGGAGCAAACTCACGAAGCACCCGCCGTTGATCCTCGGTAACGACGCCAATCACTCGAATGGCCCCCTCGCGTGGAACCGCCAGCGCTGCCTTCCAGCCAATAGAGCGATCGGGAATCCGATCGGGTGACAACCGCTGCTCCAGATCCTGAGTTCCTGCGAAGACGACGGTACCTCTCACGAACACATTGCGGAAAGCATCTCTCAGCACCACGCTGACGATTTTTCCACCGGCATCGTTACCCGTCTGCATCAACTGTGACACTTTGTCTGCCTGCTCTTCGCTCGACGTGGGCAGCACCAGATAGGGCATCCCGCCATTCCAGTCATGCAGACTGTAGACCGCATAGAGCTTGCTGACGCCAAGCTCACGCAACTGTTGCACGACAGGCTGAAAGTAGCGCCTCAACGAGTTCGCCAAACGCTCAGATCCGAGGTCTTCAGAACCGGCACTGGCGATGGCATCAGCCACTCCCGTGAGGTCCAACCGATCGAGATCGACAATCACCACAACCACTGCAGCGTCATCAAACGTGCGGGTGATGTCCTCAGCTTCTTGAGCTGACGAGAGAGATGTTGTCCCTGCAAAGCACAGGATCGCGGAAAGAATGATGGTTCGCATGGCGAGTTCCTGAGAGGGGTTTGGTTTCGATGAGTGTTTTTCTGCCAAGAAGAGGTGGGTTCGCCTATTCAATCTTGAATAGACAGAATCAAAGATCACCACGGAGACACTGAGGCACGGAGATGTGAAGGAACTGAGGTTTCGTTGACGAACAGACACAAATCTTGCAGCTTGACACCACAAGGATCGACCCCGCGTCTTCAGTGTTTCTCTGTGTCTCTGTGTCTCCGTGTCTCCGTGTCTCCGTGTCTCCGTGTCTCCGTGTCTCCGTGTCTCCGTGTCTCCGTGTCTCCGTGTCTCCGTCTCTCCGTGTCTCCGTGGCTCCGTGGTGAATCCATCGCTTGATGAGGGACTAGTTCGCATCGACGCTGATCCGATACTGCTGATGGTAGTACGGGAAGGGAGAGTCGATCAGAGCGGTATCGTCCTGCAATTCATAGCTGAAGGGGACATTCGTCACGGGATTGTTCGGAACCGGGACGATCGTGATCTCATCCAGCGAGGCCGGCAGTCGTCCCTCATTCACAGCCATGTGCATGCGGATGGCCTCGATCGTCATCAGAATCGCATGTGACACTTCACGCCGCATCCCGGCGTAAGAGACGTGCCGAACCGACGGCAGCAGCACACTGACCATCGGGATGACCTCGCTGCTTTCCAATTCACGCTGCAGACCTTGCTCCAATTGATCGAAACGCCGTTGAGCCTGCTGGTAAGGCAGAATCGATGCAGCTTCAAAATTCTGCCACATCTGCTGGTAGACGTGCTTCTGATACAGACCGACTACCTGACCAACCGCCAAAGCTTCGACATCCTGCGGAGCATGCCCGGCTTCGATGAGCTGCCGCTTCGCAGTCGGATAACCTCGGACAACGAGAGCAAGAAGCGCGATATCGATTCCAGTTTCGGAAGAATTGAGACCGGGGAGTTCATCTGCGTAGTATGCCACTTGTTGCATTGTGTCGTGAAGGACTTGATGCCACTGTGCCGGAGTACGGTCCACAGCTTCCGGGTCTTTCAGCCAAGGAAACAGACGTACCGGCAACGACATCTCAGCCTGCATCGCCGGACGCAAGTCGATCATTGGCGATGGCATCGCTGCGAGTGCCCAGTACAGGTTGGGAGACCCCGGCGTATCGATGAAGTGCTGAATGTTCTCCTCGGTGATGGCGATGATGGCCATCCCGATAAGATCGTTAATCAACGTCTCCGGCTCAGCCACATCGTGAGCTAACCGGAAGCAGATCCGCATGTCAGCCAGCACTGCATCATAATTCCTCTCTAACAGGTTCAACCGAATACGGAGTGCGAGCACGTAGGCCAGTTGACGGGCATTCTGAAACTCCTCCAGCAGGATTGCGATCGTCTCCGGGCCTCGCAGGTCACGTAACCTCAGGTCCCAGTCGGTGTCTTCCCGGTACGTCGCCTTTTGTGCGTTTTCTAGGTCACTTGACCAAATGTTCAGAAACGAACGAATCTCATCAACCGGCAAGGCATCCCACGGATCGGTGAACCAGCGTTCCTGGTTCTCCCCAAGTGCTTGAAAGTGAGTGTTGCTCGTTTGGATTCGTGACAAAGCCCGATACCACATGGGAACTGAGTTGCCCGGTGTCAGTTCGTTCCAGCGCGGGTACAACGAATACTTGAACGGCGGGCTGGGCTCCGCAGCAGGCGTGACCGTCAATTCGTAATGGAAGATGCGGTTGGGCGGCTGTTTTTGCTCCGGGTTACGCGGCCCCTCCGGCCCGAGCACGGTTTGAGCAGGGAGCGATGTCGCCCACCACTGCGACACACAGACCGCCAGCATCGTCACAAATCGGCGCGACATCATAAGAGGTCTCCTTTGCGCTCGAACACAGTTTGATCATCGAGATACAGTTTCATCAGTTGTCGATAGGTCGCAGGTGCTTGGGTTTCCGGCAGCCTCTCGACCGGCACGGCAACGTCGTCACGTGCGGAAGATGCGTGCGATCGAAGACTGCTCCAGCCGACCATGGACAGTCGCTCCCCCTGCTTCGGGTCAAGCAGATCATCAATGACAAATGGCCCGGCATGCCAGTGGAGAGGCGACCGTGCGAGCTTCGGACTGCCGGGTCCCGCTGAATCCGTCACGCTCTTCACCGTCGGCTCTTCAGGAACTGGTGCGGTGGACGTACGCGCCTCCACAACCGGCGGCTGATCGACGTGAACGATCACTGGTTGAGAGTCATGATTCGATGCGAGCGCCCACATCCCGCCGAGCGTCAGCGTGATGAGCCAGGACGCGGCTGTCGCCAGTGGCCAGACCAGCCTCGGACGCGCGACCGACTTCTGAAGTGCGGCCTGTCGCCCCGCTTCATACATCAGTTCATCCCGCGAGATGCTGCTCGCGACCGGCCGCAACTGTGACAACAAACGCTCGAACTCGTCCTGCTGCTCCGGCGTCTCGTTTATTCGTTCGGACATGACACTCCCAATCGCTTTCTCAACAACGTCAGTCCCTCCAGATAGCGACGATGAGCCGTGCTGGAGGACGTTCCCGTTAACTCACCGATTTCTTCAAACGTCAGCGTTCCCCAGAGATGTGCAATCACCACTTCCCGACAATCGTCCGGCAACTCCTGTAACGCTTCGGTCGCGGCTATTGAATCCAATCCGACATCCATGGATGTTTCAAACCAGGGCGATGTCGTCTCCGCAACGACTCCCTCGCGATGCCGGCGTCGTCGCTGTGAGCGACTCTGCATCAGGGCTTCGTTCCGCACCACACGAAACAGCCAGGCCACGGGCCGCTGCGGTGACGGTTCCTGCTCGATCAACCGCACAAAGGCGGACTGCACGACATCAGCCGTCTCATCGCACCACTGACGCGCATACAGCTCCAATCGGGCCGCATGCCTGTTGATCAGATTGGCAAGTTCGATCGGCTCCACAACCAGCGACCCACAACAAACGGGCTGTTTCTTACAGGATGCCGCAGAACGTCAACTGTCCCGGAGTTTTCCTCAGAATACTCTTCTCAGACCACGATTCGCATTGCCACTGGTTGACCGTGAGTCGTCATTCGAGCGTCATCCCCAGTTCCTTCACCAGAAAGGCCCAGACGTCGGTCAGTTCTTCGATGACTTTGGATGTCGGTTTGCCCGCTCCGTGGCCGGCGCGGGTTTCGATACGGATGAGGCAGGGGTTGTCACAACTCTGCGCATGTTGCAGAGCAGCAGCGAACTTGAAGCTGTGGCCGGGAACCACGCGGTCGTCCGTGTCGGCTGTTGTGATCAGAGTCGGTGGGTAGCAGGTCCCCTCCTTCAAATTGTGGTAGGGCGAGTAGGCGTACAGGGCTTTGAACTCTTCCGGGTCGTCGGCTGAGCCGTAGTCGTCGGTCCAGTAACGGCCTGCGGTGAACTGGTGGAAGCGGAGCATGTCCATCACGCCGACAGCGGGGAGACACGCACCGAACAGTTCGGGCCGTTGTGTCATGCACGCACCGACGAGCAGACCGCCGTTCGAGCCCCCCTGGATCGCGAGTTTGGACGTCTGCGTGTAGTCGTTGTCGATCAACCACTCAGCAGCCGCGATGAAATCGTCGAATACGTTTTGCTTGTTGAGTTTGGTCCCCGCCTTGTGCCACTCCTCGCCGTACTCGCCCCCGCCGCGGAGGTTGGGCATGGCGAACAGGCCCCCCATTTCCATCCAGGCGAGACGGCTGATCGAGAAGCCGGGCGTGAGCGGGATGTTGAACCCGCCGTACCCGTACAACAGCGTCGGGTTGTTGCCGTCACGCTTGAGACCATTCTTGTAAGAGAGAAACATGGGGACACGCGTGCCGTCCTTGCTCTCGTAGAACACCTGCTCGACGGTGTAGTCATCCGGGTTGAAGTCGACATCGGCCCGCTGGAGTAGAGTGCTCTCGCCCGTGATGATGTCGTACCGATAGATGCTGGGCGGCGTCGCGAAACTGGAGAACGAGTAGAACGTCTCGCTGTCCGATCGTTTGCCACTGAAGCCGTTCGCGGAGCCGATGCCGGGGAACTCGACCGTCCGCACGAAGGTGCCGTCCGTCTTGAACAGGTCGACATGTGACTTCGCATCCGCGAGTGACTCGACCACGAACAGGTTGCCCACGAGTGTGACATTGGTCATTGCCGTCGGTTGCTGGGGGATGAGTTCAGTGTGTGGCACTGCTTCGGCTGAGTGTGCGAGCTCGGTGTCTGAGGGCGGTTCCTTGGCCGAAGCAGTGGCACGGGTGATCTCGCGAGTGTCGATCGCAATCACACGCCCTCGCGGCGCATCAAGGTTTGTCTTGAAGTAAAACGTCGCCCCCTCATTCCCGATGAACGTGTACTCATGGTCGAAGTTGTCGATCAGCGAGACGGGCATGCCGTATGGTTCGTCGAGGTCCTTGACGAAGATGCGATACCGGTCGTCGGTGCCGACGTGGACCGTGATCACGAGATAACTGCCATCCTCTGTCACATCGCAGCCGTAGCCCCACTCGGG
>JAGQQG010000127.1 GCA_020426325.1 Planctomycetaceae bacterium
ACAGTTCTGGCTTTCATCGCCGTGCTCTCACAGTTCGTATTCTTCACGGCAGGGGGCGCAATGACGAACCTTGGGGCGATCGAAGGGCTATTTCAAGTCTTCCAACTGACAGAAGCGGGCGCCGGAACACCGGGGGCAATCTTCACCAGCCTGTTGATGCATGACGCATTCACACTGTTCTTCAGGTTGGGGCTGACGTTCTTCCTGGTGCTGGTTGTGGCGCTGACCGTACTGTCCGGCATCCCCGATAGTGAGGATGGACCGGATTTCTACACACTGCTCATCGGCTCAACGATCGGCATGATGGTCGCCACGAGTGCCAACCATCTATTGATGCTGTTCCTCGGTGTCGAGATGATGAGCGTCCCCAGTTACGTGATGGTCGGATTCCTCAAAGGTCGCCGGTCGAGCAGTGAAGCAGCTCTCAAGTACGTCGTGTATGGGGCTGGCACGGCAGGGGTGATGCTCTACGGGATCAGTCTGATTGCAGGCCTGTTGGGAACGGCGGACTTTGCTGAGTTGGGACCTCGGCTGGCCTACCTGATTTCAACTGACGGTGTCAGTTTATCTAATCCAAACGTCGTGGTCACTCTGCTCGGCATCATGATGGTGCTGGTAGGACTGGCATTCAAGTTGTCGCTGGTGCCGTTCCACTTCTGGTGTCCGGATGCTTTTGAAGGGGCATCGGCTGAAGTCGGCGGATACCTTTCCGTCGCATCCAAGGCGGCAGCCTTTGCATTGCTCGTGAGGTTCCTGTTGGCCATCACCGGAGCGGGAGGAGGCGAACTGGCGTCGGTCAATCTTTATTTAGGCCTCGCACTGGGGGCACTGGCTGCGGTTACGATGACATTCGGGAACCTGGCTGCCTATGGTCAAACAAACGTCAAGCGTCTGCTGGCGTATTCGACGATCGCTCATGCTGGCTACATGCTGATGGCTGTTTCCGCCATGCTGGTCATCACCAACGGAGCCCAATCAGCAAACTGGTCGACAGCACAAATGCACGAGGGGGCTTCCCGGTGTATCGAGGGACTGACGTATTATCTGGCCGTTTATCTGTTCATGAATCTCGCCGCGTTTGCGATCGTCGCACTCATCCGGAATGAGACGTACACCGAAGAAATTGAGGGCTACAATGGCCTCTCGCATCATAGTGGGACGATGACGGTCCTTTGCGTCTGTATGGCAATCGCGATGTTCAGCCTGCTGGGGATGCCACCGTTTGGCGGGTTCTTCGCCAAACTGCTGATTTTTGCCTCCGTCTGGAATGCCGGTTCCATCCACTGGGCCATGTGGGGGCTGGTGTTGATTGCTGGTCTCAACACGGTTTTCAGCTTGTTCTATTACCTCAGAGTGCTCAAGGCGATGTTCATCGCACCTCGACCGGAGGGAGTCCGGACCATTAGCATCTCAGGAATGGTTGGCGCTTATGTCGTTGTGATTACGATTCCGATCCTGTTAATGGGTGCGTCACCGTTGCAGAATAACCTGTCTGCAACCGCACATTATGTTGCGTCGGTTCTGTTCCCGTAAATTGAGTTCGTCCACCTTGTTTGAGTGTAACACGGATGCTGATGGCCGAAGGTATTGTCAGTTCGCAATTGAATGACCTGCTGATCCAGATCGGCCGGAGCCTGTTGCAGTATGTTGGAGAATGCTGGCCCTGGGCATCTTCGCATGATAGCGAAACGCGGAGCACGCTCGAACAACTGGCTGCTGAACAGCAGGAGTCTGTGGCTGCACTTGCGGAGTTGCTGACTGCCTGTGGGCAATACATCGATTTCGGTACCTACCCCACCTCCTATACAAGTCTCCATTATGTCGACGTGCAGTATTTGCTCAGTCAACTGGTGAAAAATCAGGAGGAGATCGTCCGTGAGTGTGACTCAGTGTCTGGTGCAGTCGGTTCCGATCCAACCGCGGGTTCACTGGTGAAGGAAGTTGCGGTCGCAGAGCGGCGTCATCTTGACGAACTGCGGAAGCTGGCTGGCCGATGAGTCAGCCCGACGCTGGTGTCCCATGCTGATTGACACGCACGCGCATCTCGATGAACAGGCGTTTGACGTCGATCGTGACGAGATTCTGAAGCGGGCCGCCGATGCGGGCGTTGAGCATATCCTGACCATCGGCATCAATGCGACGACCAGTCGGGCAGCCGTCGAACTGGCCGAGCGGTACGCGATGGTCTCAGCCGTGGTCGGGATTCAGCCGAATTATGTGGCCGAGATCAAGCCGGGCGACTGGGAGTTGATCGAGGAACTGGCGGTCCATCCGCAGGTTGTCGGTATCGGCGAGACGGGACTGGACCGTTACTGGGATTACGCGCCGATCGAGCTGCAACAGGAATTCTTCGACCGGCATCTCGAACTCTCCCGAAGAGTCAGCAAACCGTTTGTGGTGCATTGTCGTGAGGCGGAGGCGGACGTCGTCGAGCAACTCAGGCTCGCATCGGCCGTCGGACCTCTCAATGGGGTGATGCACTCCTTTTGCGGTGACTCGGACGTTGCAGCGGCATGTCTGGAGATGGGCATGCACATCTCCTTTGCGGGCATGGTGACCTACAAGAAGAACGATCATCTCCGCGCTGTTGCCGCCAGGGTGCCTCATGACCGACTTCTCGTCGAGACCGATTCGCCCTACCTTTCGCCAGTCCCATTGCGAGGCAAACGGAATGAGTCTGCGAATATCGTGTACACGGCAAGGTGCCTGGCAGAACAGACGGACTTATCCTTTGAGAAGTTGGCCGCCGTTACGACAGCAAACTCACGGCGTTTGTTCTCACTCCCCTGAGGAAATCTGCGATGTGGGTCTGGGGGATCGTGGCAGTGACCGTCCTTGCCAGCTTGTTGTCGATGTACGGATCGCTGCATACATGGCGTGACATTCAATCGGGGCGTCCCAGTTATGCCTCACTTGTCGACTACACCGGGATTTCACGCCCTGAGGAACTCGTGTCCCGGTTTGGAGAGTTCGACGACGAGGGGCGGTTCACACTCAGCGAGAACGATCGTACACAACTTCCTCGTGCGAGATGGGTCGTGTTCATGGATCAACCAATCGTCGACGTGGTAATGATTCTGATTTCGGTGATCGGAGGGATTTTCAATCAGCAATCAGCTTCGACTGGCCTGCTGCTCGTGTTGGGCGCGTTCATCTGGATGCTGTTGAGTTATACAGTTGCAGCATGGGTGGTCATGCAGCATCCTCAGCTTCGCGGATAAAGCGGAGTATGTTCCCCCGGTCGGTCGCATCGGTTACACTCCCCTCACACAGAAAGGAGTCGAACTCGCTAATGGCGTTTCTGGATGAACTGCGGCATGCCTTTGCGGTGGAGCCTATCGGGGCGGTGGAGCCGACCGATGCGCAGCGGAAACTCATCGACCAACTCTGCCGCGAGATCGCCCGTCGGCGTCTGACCGCTCCTGCCATTCTCTATCTCGAAATGTCGCGTCCACTCGGTTTCGTGACGGCCCAGGCAATTCACTTCTTCTCCCCGATCATCAGCGTCTTCACCGATCGACAGGGGTATCGTGAATTCGCTGAATTTCTGGAACATCGGGGAGCGATCGACTACTTGCTGGCCCGGTTGGAGGCGCTTGACCCGGCTGATACACCGCGGTGAAAGAAGGCCATGACCACGCTCAACCCAGATCAGATCAATGTCATTCTCGCGACGGACTGCGGGAGCACGACCACCAAGGCGATTCTGATTGAAAAGATTGACGGGCAGTACCGGCAGACACATCGCGGAGAGGCTCCGACGACGGTTGAGCAGCCGGTCGCGGATGTGACGGCGGGGGTCATCAACGCGGCGACAGAGGTCGGTGAACTGGCGGGGCGACGTCTGGTCAATGAACAGGGGCAGATCATTCGCCCCGCGAAACCGGCAAGCGGTGGACAACCGCCCGAGGGGTGTGACATTTACATTTCCACTTCATCTGCCGGCGGCGGGTTGCAGATGCTGGTGACCGGGGTGGTGCGTGAGATGACAGCCGCATCTGCCAAACGCGCTGCACTGGGAGCGGGGGCGATCGTGATGGACACGATTGCCTCGAACGATCGACGCAAACCTCACGAGCAGATTCAGCGCATCCGCGAACTGCGTCCGGACATGATCCTGATGTCTGGAGGCACCGACGGTGGCACGATTGAACATGTCGTCGAGATCGCTGAACTCATTGCGCCAGCGAAGCCACAGCCACGGTTTGGGACAGGATACCGCATGCCCGTCATCTATGCGGGCAACAAGGAGGCTGCGAAGTTCGTTGCGGAGACGTTCGATGATTCGGTCGACCTGACGGTGGTCGAGAACATTCGCCCCGTGCTCGAGCGGGAGAATCTGGGGCCGGCTCGCGATCAGATTCACGACGTGTTCCTCGAACATGTGATGGCCCATGCTCCGGGCTATGATAAGCTGATCGACTGGACGGATGCCCCGATCATGCCGACGCCCGGAGCGGTGGGGGATATTCTCCAGCAGATCGCCAAGGCACGGGGCATCAATGTCGTCGGGGTCGACATTGGGGGGGCAACGACGGACGTGTTCAGCGTGTTCGACGGACCGGAAGGCGAACCGGTGTTCAATCGAACCGTGAGTGCGAATCTGGGGATGAGCTACTCGATTTCGAACGTCTGTGCAGAAGCGGGGATGCCCAGCGTGTTGCGATGGGTCCACTTCGACATGGATGAGCGTGAACTCCGCAATCGGGTCAAAAACAAAATGATCCGGCCGACCACAATCCCGCAGACGTTGGAGGCACTTGTCTTTGAGCAAGCGGTTTCACGTGAAGCGCTGCGACTGGCGTACATTCAGCACCGCGAGTTTGCGACGACGCTCAAGGGGGTGCAACAACAGCGAACGGTCGGCGACACCTTCTCGCAGCAGAAGAGCGGTCAGAGCATTGTTGACAACATGAAGCTGGATCTGCTGGTTGCCTCCGGGGGCGTGCTTTCGCATGCTCCGCGGATGGAACAGACCGCGTCGATGCTCATTGATGCCTTCGAGCCGGAAGGCGTGACCGAACTCGCCAAAGACAGCATTTTCATGATGCCCCACCTGGGTGTGCTTGCGTCTGTGCATTCGCGGGCAGCGCTCGAGGTGTTCGAGAAGGATTGCCTGATCTACCTGGGAACATGTGTCGCCGCGAAGGGACGGACCAAACCGGGCAAGCAATGCTTCTCGTACGAGATCAGTGGCTCGACATTGAACGAGCGGGGCGAGATGTCATTCGGCGATGTTCGACTCTTCCCGCTCGGTCTCGGCGAGACGGCCCGTATCACCGTGGAACCGGCAAGAGGCTTTGATGTGGGCGGCGGTCCCGGCAAGCGAGTTGAAAGGGAAGTCCGAGGCGGAACGGTCGGTCTGATCCTTGATGCACGAGGTCGACCGTTGATCCTGCCGGAGGATCGAGCCGAGTGCCGACGGACTGTGAAGGAGTGGTCGGAAAGTTTGCGATTATATGAAGGGTCAGGTTCACCGCGAAGGCGCTGAGACGCGGAGGACGCGCGGAGATGGAACATTGGAAGATCATGGTCGAGACAGAATGCGAGACACGTTCATGACAATCATTGCAGGACAGCGAAAGCGTCAGAGTCTTTTTGGACTCTCCGCGTTCCCTCCGCGCCTCCGCGTCTCGGCGGTGAAATAACATGGCCACAGCATACACCCCCGGACTGCAGGTCACCGATTGCATGCGGTATCGCGCACGACGAGTGTTGCCGATTGCGGGGGACGTGCTCGTGGCGGTGGGCGATCGTGTGGGGGCTCGGGACGTCGTCGCGAAAACGGAGTTACCGGGGGATGCGACTCCGATCAATCTGGCGAATCAGTTGTCCCTGATGCCCGCTGATGTTCCAGAGTGTATGCTCAAGCAGGAAGGGGACCGAGTTGAGGTGGGCGATGTGCTTGCTCGGACGAAGGGCATCTTCGGGATGTTCAAGGCAGAGTATGTCTCAAAGGTCTCAGGAGTCATCGAGTCCGTGTCCCATGTGACAGGTCAGGTGATCATTCGCGGCGAATCGATTCCCGTTGAAGTGCGAGCATTCGCAGCGGGTGAGGTGGTCGAAGTCATGCCGGGGGAAGGAGTCATTGTCGAAGCTGACGTCTCATTTGTTCAAGGCATCTTCGGCATTGGCGGTGAAGCGTTCGGGCCAATTGTGATGGCGTGTCAGGATCACACTCAAGAGTTCTCTGCGGACTTGATTCGCGATGACATGCGAGGGGCGATCGTGATAGGCGGGGCGCGTATGCCGGGCGAAACGATCCGGAGAGCCATCGATTTCGGTGTTGCGGCTGTCATTTCCGGCGGCATGGATGATTCCGACCTGAAGGATGTCCTTGGATACGATCTAGGTGTGGCTGTCACAGGCACCGAACGGATCGGGATCACCGTGATTATCACGGAAGGGTTCGGCGAGATCGCGATGGCACAGAAGACCTTCGCTTTGCTGGCATCACGCGCTGGGGCTGAGGCGGCGGTCAACGGAGCGACACAGATTCGTGCCGGGGTGTTAAGGCCCGAAATCGTGATCCCGGTCGATGCTGGGACAACAGACACCTCAACACACGCTTCAACTGGAACTCACATTGCGAGCGTCCTTGAACCGGGAACTTCCGTACGCATTATTCGCGACCCGTACTTCGGAGTGATTGGGACGGTTGCCGGCCTGCCGTCCGAGCCGATGGTGTTGGGGAGTGGTTCGAAGGCGCGTGTTTTGGAAGTGGCCTGCGAGTCGGGTGAAAAGCTGACCGTCCCCAGGGCAAATGTGGAGATCATCGGAGGATGAGCATGCAGACGAGAGTTCTCAGCGAGCAGGTGTCAGTCCTCAGAAGGGAGTGGGGAGTGGGCAGTGGGGAGTGGGCAGTTGCCGGATGTCGAAGTGCCCCTTTGGTGTCGAGCACATCTCATTTGATATTTCAAATCTCAAATTCTTGGCGGGGCGTTACAATCTTCGCATTGGTGTTTGTGCTGACCTTAGGACAGGCTGCCGCACAGGAGCCACCGCGACCTGTGAGTGACTTGCGGGCCGTTGATCATCCGAATGACGTGGGAGAATCCGTCGATCTCTCCTGGACGATTTCTCCCGATGATGACCCGGAGGCCGATCCGCAACTGGTCAGCGAGTATCGAGTCGAGAGGATGACGGCATCGGACTCTGATGCCGTCGACGACCCGGAGTTTTTACATGAGAAAGAGTTTGTCGACATTGCCAAGGTGGGCGCCGATGAGGCGACGTTCACCGATAAGGGACTCAAGCGAACGCGAACCTATCTGTACCGTGTGATTGCCGTCGGACCCGGCGGGGAGTCGCCGGTGGTCGAGACCGAGACGGCCGTCGGGCCAGCGATGGACTGGTTTCGGACGGACCGTGGTTGGCTGGCGGTGATCGTCCTGTTGATTTGTGGAGCGGTGACTGCGTTCATCGTAGCTGCCAAATCGGGACGTGAATTGTACATCCGCAAGATTCCCGGATTGGAGGCGGTCGACGAGGCAGTTGGACGGGCGACCGAGATGGGACGGTCGTGTGTGTTCATATCGGGAATTCAGGATATCAACGACATACAAACCGTCGCGGGCATCACTGTGCTGAGCCGAGTGGCATCGCTGACGGCGGAATACGGAGCGAGACTGGAGGTGCCGACGGCCCGGTCGTTGGTGATGACAACGGCCCGGGAAACAGTGGAGGCGTCGTATCTCGCTGAGGGGCGTCCGGATGCCTATCGCCAGGACGACATTTATTACCTGACCGATGAGCAGTTTGGTTATGCTGCTGCCGTCACGGGGATGATCACCCGGGAGAAGCCGGCGGCCTGCTTCTACATGGGGACATTCTACGCGGAATCACTTCTTCTTGCTGAGACAGCAAATGCAGTCGGAGCGATTCAAGTAGCGGGGACCGCTGAACCGGCCCAGTTGCCGTTTTTCGTGGCAGCGTGTGACTACACGCTGATCGGCGAAGAGTTCTTCGCGGCGTCAGCGTATCTGTCAGGCGAGCCGGTACAACTTGGGAGCCTGCGAGGACAGGATGTTGGGAAGTTGCTGGTGGCTGCTCTGTTGGTGATTGGCTGTGGAGCGGCAACCTGGGCAACGGTCAGCGGCAGCCCGCAGGCATCAGCCATCGTGACATTTCTTCAAGATAACGTGCTGGGCAGCGGAGGGTTTCTGCCATGAAAAGAACCGTGCCGATTGTCATCGCTGCGGCGACCGGCTTTGTGCTGATCGTCTCGTCTTTTATCCCTCTCACCGAGGAGTGGGGAAGTGCGGCGATGCAGTGGTTCAATATCCTGGCTGCCATTGCCTTTGTTCTCGGCGGCAGTAACCTGCTGCGAATGAATCTCCAGAAGATCTCCGATCGTCGACTAGGTTGGGGTTACGCTGCGGTGACATTGGTTGCCTTTCTCGTGACTCTGTTCGTCGGGTTGTTCAAGGTGGGCGTTCAGCCAACGGAGAGCTTTCCGACCTACGCATGGGCCGCTCCCTACAATCAGGAGGGCTCGTTCCTGTGGTGGTTGTTCGAGTACATGTACAAACCGCTTCAGGCGACGATGTTTTCCTTGCTGGCATTCTTCATTGCCTCGGCTGCGTTTCGGGCATTTCGTGCGAAGAACCCGGAAGCGATCGCCCTGCTCGCGACGGCGTTCATCGTGTTGATGGGGCGAACCTATGTAGGCGGGCTGATGCGTGAATTTCTTCCGGAGAGACTGGAATGGCTGAGCTTTGATGCGATGACGAATTACATCATGAGTGTCTTCAACCTTGCAGGGATGAGGGCAATTACCATTGGTATTGCTTTGGGGGTTGCCTCAACATCGCTGAAAGTCCTGCTTGGAGTCGATCGGTCGTACCTCGGGGCGGGGGACGATTGAGACATGTATGAGTTTTTCAAGACACTGGACCGGCGCTGGATCTTTTTGCTGATGCTCATCGCGGTCGGCCTGCCGATCCTGCGAGGATGGCAGTTTCCCGAGCGTCCTTCGCCCATGGTGCAGTCGGTATTCGACGCGATCGAAAGTCTGCCGGAGGGTTCCCAAGTCTGGATGGCCTACGATTACGACCCGGGGAGCCAGGGGGAACTGCATCCGATGGCGTTGGCTTTCACGCGTCATTGTGCGCTGAAGAAACTTAAGATGTATTACATGACACTGTGGCCACAAGGTCCGCCGATGATTCAGAAGAACGTCGATGTCCTCAGGAACGAGTTTCCGGATCTTCAGTACGGCGTCGACTATGTGAACCTGGGCTATCGACCGGGATATGAGGGACCGATCAAACTGGCAGTCACCGACCTGAGAAAAACGATTGCTGCCGATGTTGATGGGAAGAGTCTCAATGATCTGCCCATGACGAAAGGCCTTAAGAATATTCAGAATGTCGACTTGATCATTAATGTGAGTGCGGGTTACCCCGGGACCAAGGAGTGGGTGCTGTATGCAGCAACGCCGTACAATATCTCGTCGGTCGCGGGATGCACGGGAGTGCAGGCGCCCTACCTGTACCCATACGTGCCGCAGCAGCTCAATGGATTGTTAGGTGCTATCAAAGGGGCAGCCGAGTATGAGTTTCTGCTGCTCGAAGCGTATCCGCAGCTGCGAGAGAACCCGGAGGCACAGGAGGCTCTCCGCCGGATGGGGCCGCAGTTGCTCGCCCATCTTGTGTTGATCGCATTGATCGTCATTGGAAACGTGATCTACTTTGTGGGCCGAAGACGAGGAGACGTCTGATGAGGCGGGAAACGTTGATCTGGACGACATTGATGGTGCTCGGCGGACTGGCTCTGCTGGGGCGAGCTGCCACTGTCGGCAACGGTCGCGTCTATATCCGTGCAGTCACGGTTGCTGAGGTCGAAGGTGTTCAGGTCGTTCAGTATCAGGGCGTTCCCCCCTCGCAGCGGTCAGAAGCAGACGTGTCGCTCAGTTGGCCGCGGACCATCGGCATCTGGATCTCCGCATTATGCACGCTGGGCATCATGTCCTTCGTGTTGGGAGATAATCCGCTGTACAAATTGATGGAATCGATCTTTGTGGGTGTCTCAGCAGCATATCTCATGGTCGCTGCGTTCTGGGATGAGATTGTGCAGAACCTTTTCAGAAGTCTGATTCCCGGCCTGATGCGAGATTCATTCCTGCCAGGGTTGGAAGCAGGGTTACAGACGGATTACTCGTATCTCGCTCCATTGTTGATGAGCGGGATGATGCTCTGGCGACTGGCTCCGAAGGGCGCCTGGATTGCTCGCTGGCCGTTGGCGTTCTTCATTGGTGCGACCGCAGGCTTTCGACTGGTGAGTTACCTCGAAGCCGACTTCACGCAGCAGATCAACAACACGATCATGCCTCTCATCGTCTATGCTGCTGATGAAAGCTTCGACATCTGGGGATCGATTCGGAATGTGCTGATCGTGTCCGGAGTTCTGCTGGGACTGGTGTATTTCTTCTTCTCAGTGCCACACCGAGGTGTGGTTGGCGGGTTGGCGCGTGGTGGCGTGTGGCTGTTGATGATCACGTTTGGGGCGAGTTTCGGATACACAGTTATGGGTCGCATCGCACTCCTCGCCGATCGCCTGCAGTTCCTGTTCGACGACTGGTTATGGTTAATCGACCCGACAATGCAGCGCATAGGGATGTGATTATCAGACAGAAGCTCTGCAAGAAATTCCCGGCAGTGGACGTGCCCTTATTCAAGAGGCATCGCTCTTCGATGCCCAAGATCTCGCCGTGCAGGACGAATAATGATGGGTTAACGTGATATACTTGTAGTATGGAAGCCGAAAACACATCTTCATCACATCTGCATGTCTTCGCCGCTGACTGAGTTTGCCCAACCGGTTCACGAGTTGCACGTCGCCGTGCGCGAACTCGCAGGAGCAGCTGCTGCGCTGGAGTTGCCGGGACTCGCGGGTCGGGAATGGTATGAACTGCTGACGAACAAACTCGTGCCGCAGCTCAGTGAGGAGGCGTTTCTGATCGTCGCTGTGGTGGGCGGGACGAACATCGGCAAGACGGTGGTATTCAATCACATCGCCGGGAGTCGGGCGAGTTCGACCAGTCCGTTGGCGTCCGGGACGAAGCACCCGACATGTCTGATTCCTGAAGGATTCGACGAGTCTCATGACTTTAAAGCACTGTTTCCGGGTTTCGTGATTCGCCCCTCAGTGCAGCCTGAGGATGCCCTGCAGGAAAGTGAAACTCATTGGCTGTTCTGGCGGACAGAATCGACGCTGCCTGACAATCTGGTCGTGCTCGACACGCCGGACATCGACAGCGAAGCCCGCATTAACTGGGAGCGGGCAGATCAGATTCGGCAGAGCGCGGATGTGTTGGTGGCCATTCTCACCCAGCAGAAATACAACGATGCTGCCGTGAAGGAATTCTTTCGTCGCGCGGCTGAAGAGGATAAAGCCGTTTTGATTGTGTTCAATCAAACGCAACTGCCGGAGGATGAGGCGTATTGGCCGCTGTGGATCGGCACCTTCTGTGAGGAGACGGGCGTGCATCCCGAGCATGTCTACCTCGCTCCGTATGATCGCCGGGCCGCGGAGGAGAATCGGCTGGAGTTCTATGAACGGGAATGGCCCCCTTCCGAGTCGATGAACTCAGTGAGTTCTTCAGCAACAGACGAGGGACACGATCTGCTGACGGATTTGTCGGAGTTACGTTTCGCTGAGATCAAGCTGCGGACTCTGGAGGGATCACTGGCACAGTTACTGGACGATCGGGTCGGACTGCCGTCGTATCTGCTGGAGATCGAACAGCGGACTCAGGAGTTCCAACGAGCGGCTGAATTGTTGTCTGCACATCAGCTGGCGAAAATCGACAAGTGGCCGGAGGTACCCAGTCGTTTGCTGGTGAGGGAGATCCGCGAGTGGTGGGCTGGTCAACGGGAGGGTTGGACCGCGAGCATTCACGGCGTCTACAACACGATCGGCCGGGGTCTCACATGGCCTGTGCGGGCGATTCATGAACGTATCCAGGGGGAGGTCATCTCACCGATCGAAGTCTATCGGCGACAGGAATGGGAGGCCATTCTGGACGTTGTCGAGAAGGTTTATGCCAAATTGACCTGGATGAGTGAACTGGGGAACCCGCTGTTGCGTCCCCGGCTGGAGTCTCTGCTGGGGGGAACCTCTCGTGCGGAATTGCTCAGAACTCTGGAAGAGGCTCATCACAAAGTTGATCTCGAATTGGAACTGAAACAACTGGTGAGCGACGAGTTGGAGAATTTTCGCAGTGACAGCCCGCAGTACTACGAGTTCATCCGGCGGATTGACGGCATCGCGGCTGCTGCCCGGCCTGCGACGAGTGTCGTGTTGTTCGTCACAGGTTTTGGTCCCCTTGGAGACGCGGTTGCTCCTGTGCTGGCTGAAACGGCTGTTCAATCGCTCGTACATATCGCTGGAGATGTCGCGGGAGGAACTGTCGCTGCGGCTGCTGGGGAGACGGCCATCAGCGGCACGGCTGCCACGGGAGCGGGTTATCTCGAAGCAAAGTTTCGCAAACTAAATGTCGCTTTCACCGCCCGACGAGCCGCCTGGGTTGCAGGACTTTTGAAGGATCACCTGCTGGGCTCGCTGCCCGAAGAACTCCAGCACGCAGCCGGCATTGCCGACGGTGCGGAGACCCAACGAGTTCGAGAGTTAATGGACCAGATCAATGGGCGACTCGTCGCATCGCCAGATCGTCAGGCCGTTTCGACCCATGTCGGGAGTCCGGAAGAATCATGAGCCACGCTGAAATCGCCCGTCTGGAGATGCTTGCTGAGGTTGACGGACTCACCGCAGATGTGAGGCAATGGAGCGAGCGTGAGTCACACTGGGAGCCGATCAACCGGTGTGCGGGCCTGCTCCGCCGCGTGCTCGGTCGCGTCGAATCGTTGAGGGTGCGGCTCGAAGCGCCGCTGGTCGTTGCGACATTCGGCGGGACCGGGACCGGGAAGAGTTCACTGGTGAATGCGCTCGTGGGGGATGATATCGCTCAGAGTGGTCGGCAGCGTCCGACGACCCGACGACCCGTGCTGATTGCACACTCGGAGACTGATCTCGACTTGCTCGGACTGCCTCAGGACCTGTGTGACGTCGAAAGGAATGACTCCTCTCTGTTGCGGGACACGGTCATCATCGACTGCCCGGACCCGGATACGACCGACTCCGATGAAGCGAACAGCAACCTCGAACGATTACGAAAGATCCTGCCATTTTGCGATGTCTTGATCTATACATCGACGCAGCAGAAATACCGTTCGGCCCGCGTCGTCGATGAGTTGGCGGAAGCCGCGACCGGATGTCGGCTCGTCTTCGTGCAGACGCATGCGGATCTCGACGAGGATATTCGAGAGG
Source organism: Planctomycetaceae bacterium (assembly GCA_020426325.1). Lineage (GTDB taxonomy): Bacteria > Planctomycetota > Planctomycetia > Planctomycetales > Planctomycetaceae > JAHBXU01. Next base: position 13,330 of record JAGQQG010000127.1, read on the forward strand.
ACTGGCGGGAGCATCTCAGCGGCAGGTATGAGGTGCCGGATGTGTTCTTCGTTGACTCCTTGCGGGCATTGGAGGAGCAGCGGCAGGGACATCGACCGACGGGCGACATGGGGCGTCTGCTGGATTTTCTCTCCCGGCAACTGGCATCTTCCGAGCGGGTCACAGTTCGTCGAGCAAACGTTGTGGACCTGCTCGATGCCGGTCTGGAGCGATGTGTGGGAATCGTCGACGAGCGTTGGCCGAAGCTGGAAGAATTGAATCAAGCCTTGCGGGCACAGCACGAATCGCTGCGTCAGAAGATGGCGACCAATCTGCAGCGGGAACTGATGGTCAGCCGCAATCTCTGGGAGCGGCGTCTGTTGACAGCCGTGACCGCGACGTGGGGCTTCAGTCCGTTCTCATCGGTCCTCCGTCTGTACAACGGACTCGGCGCACTGATCGCATCGTTCACGCTGTTTCGAGCGAGAAACTCCGCACAGATGGCGCTCCTGGGGGCCATTCAGGGCTATCGCTGGCTCGAGGGCCGAAGTGAGGAGAAAGTGGCTGAAGCATCGCTGGAGCGGGCGACTGCGCTGGGGCTCGATGATACGTTGCTGCGAGAGTCACAGCTCGTCATTGCGGGACATGTCGGGGCAGCCAGTCTCGATCCGTCTCTGACAGCACCGAAAAACCTGCGGGAGATTCGGGGACAGGCCGTCGCCGTCGAGCAGGACTTCATCGGAGATGCTGCGAGTGGCGTCGATGCCGTCATCGACGATCTGGCGATTCGCAACTCCGGATGGTTCGTGCGGGGCCTGTACGAACTACTGTTCATCTCTTATCTGGCATACGTATTGTTCCGGATCGGCAAGAACTTTTTCTATGAATCGTTTCTCGATCGGGAAGCGATTCTGTCGACCGACTTCTACATCCCGGCGACCGTCTTTCTGGTCCTCTGGACGGGCTGGCTTGTGATTGCTTTCACACATCGACTTCGCCGGGGACTGACACGCAGAATTGAGGGGCTGTCACAAGACCTGGTCAACCGGCAAATGGAAGAGACACTGTTTCCCGAACTTCAACAGGTGTGTGAAGAGTCGGCTCGGGATCGTCTGCGTCTGCATCAGCTGCATGAGCGTTCGTCGCAGTTGCGACAGACGATCGCGACTTCCACTGCACTTGGTAGTGCCAAACGAGACTCTCTCGTTGAATCCAAGGTCGTCACTGTCACAGGTTCGTGAGTGACGATCGTGTAGAGGTTGCCGCTGGTCTTGCAATTGTCCTGAGGTGCCTGTGACAATGGTTCAAAACGGGTCGGCAAGTTTTGAGGACATCCATCATGAAGCTGATTTCCAGACTGGCGCTATTGTTGATCCTTTCGGGCTGCGGTGAGCTGAAGACGGAGAAGAAACCGGCTCCTGCGGCACAGGCGAAGCCAGCCCCCGTCGAGCCACAGGCGGAGAACCCGAACAAGCCCGTCCACTTCAAGAAACGCGTGGCCAAGCTGGTCAACATGAAAGACGCCATGGCCGCGAACCCCAATCTGGTTCAAACGAAAAACCGCATCAATGCCACGAACTATCTGACCGCGGTCGCGCAAGGGTACTTCGCAGCAGCTTCGCAGATTCAGATGATCCAGTTGGAACATACTGTCAAACATATGCAGGCACTGGAAGATCGCTGGCCGACGCTTGAGGAGTTTCAAAAGATTCTCGACGACAATGGAATTAAGCTGAGCCATCTCTACCCCTACCAAATGTATGGCTACGACCCGGAAACGGGTGAGCTGTCGATTCTGGAGGACAAGGCCGAAAAGGAAGCGGCGAAGGAAGCGGCTTCCTGGTGAGGATTGCTCTCAACCTGCTGCTGAATCATGAAGCTCCAACCCGATCATCGACCGACTCCCTACCTCAACCGGCGCGACCAGTACCGGTTGCTGACGCTTCTGGGCCTGCTCTGTGTGATGATGGTCGCGATCAAGTGGGCTGCTCAGCCATCGTCGTGGCACTGGTTGGTTCCTCCGGAAAGACAATCCGCGGGCGACATCCCGGAGCTGAAAGAGATCGACTTCAGGGTGAAGGCACAGGATCAATCAGCATTGCCCCCGGATGCCTTTCGCATCGTTGAGTTGGATGAGCAGGGGGAGGATGGTCCCGAAGGCAGCGAGGCACCGTCAACTGAGGTCGACGTCCCGGCCGACCTGCTCTCGCCTATCGAAGACAATACAGTCGGACTGCGCCGCAAGGAACTCCCAGCGTACGAGTTGATGTTGTCACGGGTCGACGAGTTGACGGAGCACGAGGCGACAGAGGCAGCACAGGACGACGTGGCCTTCACCGTGTTGATGTTGCAGTCGGAAAACTATCGAGGAAAGCTGATCACTGTCCGAGGCGATCTCCGTCGGCTGACTGAGTTTCCCGCTCCGAAGGATTCTGGATTTGACATCCTGTATGAAGGCTGGTTGTTCACGCGGGATTCGGGAACAAACCCGTATCGCATCGTGTTCACACAGCGACCGGTTGATGTGCCTCTGAGCGAATCGATTAATCCGCCAGTGCAGGTTGCGGTGACAGGTTACTTCTTCAAGAGATACGGCTATGCCTCACAAGGCGGTCAACATGTGGCCCCATTGCTGATCGCAAAGAATCCCAGAATCATTCCGACAGTTTCCCCTGTCCCCGGCGATGGCTCGGAACTGCAACGCATCATGCTCACGGCCATCGGGGTGATTCTCTTCGCAGTGACGTGCCTGGGGATCTGGTTCTATCAGAGTGACCGCCGTTTTCGTCGCAGCCGGTTGAGCAAAATCGCATCAGAACGGCTTGATGCCTCCGAGGAGGATCTGCAGGCCCTGCAACAGTTGCCGACCATCGACACAAATCGGCCATTTGCTGAGGATGCGGTTGAACCTCAGCAGTCGGTCAACTGAGTTCCTCATCGCGAGGACGATAGAACAGAGCGACTGGCAACATCAGCCCAGCAACGACCGCGAACGTCCAGCCAATGTGGGAGACAGGATCCGCTCCTTCGGTTGCAGGCGGTTCGACAAACAGCTTGCTGCAAATCCCATAACCGACGGCCGACAGGAGGATGCCCAGCCAGTTGAACAGGTTCATGGCTCCCATCATGCGGCCCTTTTGACCAGCAGGTGGTCGTGCCTGCATGAGCACCTGCAGCGGCACTGCGAAAAAGCCCGCACTCACTCCCATCACCAGCAGGAGAGCGGATGTCATCCAATGTGCAGACGCCTGTGTCTCCGTCACAGCAGGGACAGCAGCGAGACCGGCACAGGTCAGCACGATCCCCCATGCACCGATGCGGGCGATGCCGAAGTTGATTTTGTGGCCGCATAGCCTGCCCGCCACCACACAGCCCACCGCAATCCCAAAACCGACACCGGCCAGCATCAGACTGGTTTGAAAGTCATCAAGTCCGATCTGTTGTTTGCCGAAGGCATTCACCGCCGGCTGCACCATGCCCGCTGCGAACCAGAAGTGTGAAGAGATCATCAAAGCGAGGAACAGGGCACCATCGTCGCGGACCATCCGCCATGTACGACCGTCCACGGCTAAAGCTGATGCTTTGAATGGCAGATCGGGATCCACTACTTCTGTGGGACGCAACAGGAATGACGTGAGTGTTCCCAGGACGGCGACTGCGACACAGAAGAGACTCATCAGCCATAAACCATAGCCCGCCCCTTCAAGCATCTGCTTGCCGAATCCGCAGAACGCCTGACCGAAGACAATGGCCAGAAAGGTTGTCATCTGCACTGTCCCGTTGACCGCAGGAAGGTCACGGTCCCGAAACATCTCGGGGAGCACGCCGTACTTCGAGGGGCCGAAGAACGCACTCTGCACACTCATCACGAGCAGAACCAGTAAGAGATACGTCATCAGGGCCTCAGTCCCCTGATCGGCCGAGACAAAGGCCAGAAAGCCGAGTGCCATCACAACGATCTCGGCCACCTTGGCGAGAATGATGACTCTTCGCTTGCTCACTCGGTCGGAGAGCCAGCCCGCAAAGCCGGAAAGCAGCACGAACGGCAGGGCAAAGACGGCAAGCGCAGTCGTCTGATACGGATCGCTCGTCAACTTGTGGACGAGCATGTAGTCGACCGACAAGAGCAGCACCAGCTGTTTGAAGACGTTGTCGTTGAACGCCCCCAGAAACTGGGTCGCGGTCATCCCCCAGAACGCCCGGTCCTTCGACAACTGCGGGAGGTGTTCGTCGTGCATCGATGCTCGAATAGATGGGTGACGGGGAATTTGTCCGCAGTCAGCGGAGTGTAGGCTACGCGGAACCGGCCAGCAGGGGAACCCAAAAAGTCTGGGCGACTGGTGTTGAAAGACTTGCCCCGTTTCGCTAAATACGCGCGGAGAGATCCCTTCACGGATGAGGATGACATGACCATTCGCTTTTACAACACGCTCACCAGTCAGGTCGAAGAGTTTCAGCCGATCGAGGACGGCATCGTCCGCATGTACTCCTGCGGGCCGACGGTCTACGACTTCGCTCACATTGGTAACTTCCGATCGTTTCTCTTCGCAGATCTGATCCGACGCTTTCTGGAACTCGTGGGCTATGACGTCCGGCACGTGATGAACATCACGGACGTCGGCCACATGACGGATGACGCGGTGGCAGATGGCGGCGGCGAAGACAAGATGCAGGCGGCAGCAGTCCGCATCAAGCAAGACAAGAAGTCCGGTAAGGTGCCAGAGGGGGCCATCGACAACCCGGACGATCCGTATCAGGTCGCCAAATACTACACCGACGCCTTCCTTGAAGACGCTCGGCAATTGGGGATGAAGGTCGCCTTTGAGTACCCCGACCAGATTCTGCACGCGACCGAGCAGATCGACGTCATGCAGGCGATGATCTCGCGACTGATCGAACGCGGGCATGCGTATGTTGGACCAGACGGCGTTGTCTATTACAGCGTCGAGTCGTTCCCCAACTATGGCCGACTCAGCGGGAACACGCTCGATCATTTGCAGAGTGGCGCGGGAGGACGTGTCTCTGATGAGAATCAGGCCGTCAAACGGCACCCTGCGGATTTCATGCTCTGGAAGGCGGACGAGTCACACATCATGAAGTGGGACTCCCCGTGGGGAAAAGGCTACCCCGGCTGGCATATTGAGTGCTCGGCGATGGCACTGGGCAAGTTTGGCGTCGACACGATCGATATCCACACGGGAGGCGAAGACCTGATTTTTCCGCACCACGAATGCGAGATCGCTCAGTCGTGCGGCTCGACGGGAGACGACTCGTTCGCCCGCTTCTGGATGCACGCCCGCTTCCTGCTG
>JAGQQG010000128.1 GCA_020426325.1 Planctomycetaceae bacterium
GATTGTTGATGGCAAAACCAATTAGTCAGATGTCGGTCGCTGAGTTAGAAAAAGCGTTGGCGGCCAAGCGTGACAAGATTGATGAATACCTGGGTGAGCGTGATCAGCTTCTGAAGAGTCTCGATCGTGTTGAAAGCAAGATTCGGGACCTTGGAGGTAGTGTGACTGGGCGAAGGGTTCAGGGGCGCAGAGGACCTCGTGTCAAAAACGAAAAGCCACTCTGGGGGTATGTGTCAGATATTCTCGGCCGCACCAAGAAAGGTCTGACAATCGAGGAATTGGAAGAGAAAATCCTGTCTTCGGGCTATAAGACGAATAGCAGCAATTTCCGCAACGTGATCTATCAATGCCTGTATCATGCAGAGCAGGTCAGCCACGATAGTTCAACTGGGCGGTACGTCATGAAGTCCTAACGCGACCGCCTTCAGGCCTTTCGATTCACTTCGTCATAGTTGCTAAGCAAATGAGGAACCGAATGACAGTTGATGACCACCCTGCCTTCATTGATGGGGAGGCGGTCAAACTGGTGATGGATCTGCTTTCGGTTCACGGACGTAGTGGTGAAGAGCGCGAGATCGCTGATCTGGTCGTGAAGTATCTGAGTAAGGCGGGAGTCCCCGCCAAATTCATCACACATGACCAGGCACACCGGAAAAGTCGTCGCGGGGGGCAGATTGGGAATCTGATCGTCAAGCTCCCCGAGACGATGCGTGGTCCGCGACGTTTGCTGATGGCTCATCTGGACACTGTTCCGCTGTGCGTGGGAGCTCAGCCGATCATTCGAGGAGACGAGATCTTTTCCAGGGATTCGTCGACGGCCTTGGGGGGGGACAACCGGGCTGGGTGTGCAGTAATTCTGAACGCCCTGCTCTCGATCCTGCGGGATGGTGTCCCTCATCCTCCGCTGACCTTTGTCTGGATGGTTCAGGAAGAGGTCGGCCTGCTGGGCGCGCGACATGTGACACCGAGCAAACTCGGAAAGCCTCAACTCTGCTTTAACTGGGACGGAGGTCCTCCCAATGTCGCAGTGATTGGTGCGACAGGTGATGACCATCTCGACATCGAGATTGAGGGGCTTGCCAGTCATGCGGGGGCACACCCTGAGGACGGGGTGAGTGCCACGGTCATCACTGGTCTGGCGATCGCTGATCTCCAGAAGAACGGTTGGCACGGAAAGATCGTCAAGGGCAAGCAGCAGGGGACGAGTAACATCGGCTCAATCCGGGGAGGCGACGCCACGAATGTGGTGACGGACCGGCTCGCAATCACTGCTGAAGTGCGCAGTCATCAGCCTGCGTTTCGCAAGCAGATTATCAAGGCCTACGAAAAAGCGTTTCGACTCGCTGCGAAGAGTGTCAAAAATGCACAGGGGCAAACCGGTAGAATCCGGTTCTCGACGTATGACAAGTACGAGTCGTTTCGTCTTTCGCCCAAAGAGCCGTCGGTTCGGGCAGCGATGGAGGCGATTGAGTCGATCGGCTTACCCGCAATGACACGTGTGATTGATGGTGGTCTGGATGCGAACTGGATGACAGCACATGGCTTCCCGACCGTAACGCTGGGCTGCGGACAGGCAGGCATTCATACGGTCAATGAATCGCTGAACATCCCGGATTATCTCAATGCCTGCCGCATCGCTTTGCGTCTCGCGACTGCATGAGTTTCCTGGTGAGTCGTTGAGCTGGCAAGTGTCAGGAGAATCCTCAAGCTGTCTGGAAATCCTGAACTTCTGCGATTTCATCGATCCGCTGATGGTACAGGCAGAGTGTACACGTGAAGTCGCTCACCGTGCTCGTCGTGCCAGCAGATGGTCAAAGTCCTCTGCTCCGTAGAGATGCTGGCCATTAGAAAGCCCCCGGACGGCGGGTCTTGAGCGTAGGGCTGCTGGATGAGGTTGTCCGGGTCTGTCCCCTTGGGGTCACCCGGTTGCCGGGGGGGACGTGAGTTGGCGTCGACCAGGGCTCCGCATGAGTACTCCTCGATACCGAGTGGATGAATGGAACGGTACTGCCAGTGGCGATCCCCACAGATAATGGCGAAGCCGTTCCCGACAAGGTTGTGTTCGACCAGCCAGTTGAAGAACTCGTCCCTCTCATGCTGAAAGCCGCCGACATCACAATGGTTGTCCGTCTTCCTCAGGTCATCGGGCCCGATGAGTGGAGTCGGAGAGATCAGCAGCTTGTAGGGGGCATCGCTCGACAGAAGTGTCTGCTTCAACCATGCCTTCTGCTCCTGACCCCAGATGGATTTCTCCGATCCGTCCGGCATCGAATTTGGGCTGCGATACAGGCGGTTCTCAGTCAGCCAGATTTGCAGATCCTTCGAGACCCGGTGGGTTCGATAAGTCCTGACTGACGCAAAATCGGCTGAGCCGTACGGGAGTTGCTCAAGCATGACTCGGAGTCCGACCGCAGGAGTTGGGTCGAACTCACCCGTATTATCGCAGTCGTCGATGCGGTAATCGTGATCGTCGATCTCCCAATACATCGGCACACTGGCGAACAGTTCGAGGTATCGCGGCTGGACGAATTGCTCATGCCATTTCTGTCTGAGTTCGGTCAGCGATTCCGCACGCGGTTCGTCTGGAGTGTCGTAGTAGACATTGTCTCCGGTGCCGACAAAAAAGTTGGGCTTGAGCTTCAGGATCGACTCCAACGCCGGATAACCGAGGTATCTGTCCGCCCCTACATACGCTGACGGCAAGGCGGTATTGTTCTTGATGACATGTTCTCGAAGATCAATCCGATTGTCTCCATGAAACTTGGCATAGTTCATACCAGTGACGACAACAAATCGAACATCCGACGACCTGCTTTCTCCCGGCAGTGTGCGGAACGTGGCTTCCGGTCCCGGTAGCAGTGCCTCTTTCGTACGACCGATCCGGGTCTTGCAGTGATACTCAAGACCCGGTTCGAGACCGGTGAAGGTTGCCCGGGCGATGAAGTCGTGCTCGGCTGTTGCTTCAACGATGATCGTCTGAGGCTCCGCATTCGATCCTCCTTTGCGGCTCAGCATGAACTCCACAACACCCGCAGTCCCCAGGACCTCGCGATGGTAGGGATGATCGACGCGTGTGACGCGGACCTGTGCATTCGCGGAATTGTCCGTCACCTCGCCAACCATGATGCCCATCGCCGCTGACGGCGCGACATCCCGTTCCGATACGACGCCGGACAATGGTTCGAGGATGCTCTCCGGGTTCGGTGTTGATGGAATGGGGGCCTGCGTGTCATCCTGCCATGTATCGAGTTCAGACCGGAGTTGTTCGGCAATATCAGGATAAACCTCGGCTACGTTCGTTGTTTCTGCTGGGTCATCCGCGAGGTTATAGAGTGCTATGGTGTTGTCCTCATGGAACTCGATCAGCTTCCAATCTCCGCGACGCATGGCGGTCGATGGAAACCCGCGCCAGCTGTAGGTCCCGCCGTCCGGAGTATCGAAGGTCAGCCCCTTGCCCTCCAGATAGAGCGGGTAATGCCAGAAGATCGAACGGTCTTCAATCTCTTGACCAGACAGCAACGGAGAGAGGTCGGTCCCATCAACCGGTTGCCTGGTCGGGAGTTCGGCCCCGGCCATTGCTGCAAACGTCGGCAGAAAGTCGACACTGGTGATCGGCGTCTCGCAGAGACTGCCCGGCTCAATTCTGCCTGTCCACCTCATGCAGGCCGGCACGCGAATCCCAGCCTCGTAGAGTGAACCTTTCATCCCCCGGAGCGGAGCAAGTTGAGAACTGATGGTTCCTCCGTTGTCACTGATGAAGACGATCAATGTGTTCTCCGCGATGCCCAGCTCGTCGACTTTCTCGACGATGCGTCCCACTCCCGTGTCGACCGCTTCGATCATCGCTGCGTATACCGGGTTGAACCGCCCGCGTTCAGACTCGGGCAGCGATTGCAGCTTGCTGCGGTACTTCTCGACAAGATCCTCACGACCACACAAAGGAGTGTGCACGTCCCAGTAAGGCACATACAGAAAGAAGGGGCCAGCCTGATTCTCTTCCAAAAACTGCATCGCACGTTCGGTGAGTTGTTCAGTGACTTTCGGTTCTCCGTAATGTTTGCCGTGGGAGCCTCCGATCCCGTCGGCCGAACTGACATCAAACCCTTGCGTGTCGTTTTCGAGATGCCACTTCCCAAAACGGGCAGAGGTGTACCCGGCCATTTTGAGCACTTCCGGAATGCAAGTGAAGCTCGGATCCAGTGTGTTTGTGATGTGGAACTGGGCAGCAGCCAACTCAATCAGCTTTGCATCCTCGCGATCACGGGCGGGAACGAGGAGCCGCATATATCGAGGGTCCCCCTTGGAAAGGCCGCCGGGGGTGTAGATGTGATGCCGGGGCGTATACATGCCGGTCATCAGACAGGCCCGCGTGGGTGAGCAGTTCGGCCCACCCGAGTAGGCAGCCGTGAACCTCATCCCTTCGCGGGACAACCGGTCGATGTTCGGCGTCTCGAAGAATGCGGCTCCTTCAAATCCGACATCACGCCAGCCCAGGTCGTCCGCCATGATGAACACGATGTTCGGCCGAGACTGTGCGCGAGAGACGCCAGCAAGCAGAAGTGGAATCAACGTCACGTAAAGGAAGAGTCGGAGTGGATGACGTTTCATGATCGCCTTCCTGTGAACGGGTGCTGAGTGAGCAAAGCGGGAAGGATGAATTGTGATGAATCTGCCCGCACTTCCCAACCATGAGGCTCTCTTTCCATCGGCCAAGGACACACCGACGACACTTTTGATTCGCCAAGTGGACGTCAATTGTCCAGCAACCTTCGCAGAAGACCGCCGGTGGCGCGGGCGGCGATGCGTTTGCCGAAGTCGGCAATTCCTCGTCGATCGAACTGGGGACGATCGAAGGTGCCGACTACGGGGATACGGATGATTTCCCCCTCGAACAGGTCCGACAGAATCGGACGGGAGAGCCACTCGACGGGAAGTGTGACTGCGATCATCAGATCGAGCGTCTCGTCGAGGCCGACCGATCCGGAAGAGCGAATCGTGACCGGGCCTGCCATGAAAACCAGTGAGGCGTGATGCATGCGTCCATTCGCCAGATGGAACTCGATCTCTTGCTCAGGCATCGTGATCCAGACGTCTCCTGCTGCGGCTGAGACATTACGACGCCCCGAAACCATCCCTTCGATGACCGAGATGAGTCCGATGATCTGATTGGCAAAGGGTCCCGGTCGGATCTCTGCGGAGTGGACATTGAGCACGCCCTGTAACTCACCTGAGGCCAGGTTGTTGAGTGGAAGTTGAGTATCGCTGAGAGCAATGGAGAAGCGGCCCTCCGCGCGGGTCGCCTCCGCAAGCGGGGGCGAGAGATACTTCATCCACAGGTGGCACATCTCAGGAGAGAGCTGGATGTTTTCCAGCACCAGTCCCTGTTTCATCTCCGCCTGAGTTGGGCGCGTGTGGAGATCGACCTGGGGATTCCCGCGGAATTGACCACCGCTGACCGGCACGTTTCGTGGTTCGATTTCCAGGACGCCGCCAATCAGCCGGGTGACGAGAGTCGCCTGCTCTGAGTGGACGCCGAACACGTCCGCCTGTTCCCACCCGAGGTCGGCTTCGAGGGCAACCTGCGAGAGATCGTACGTGGAGACGCCGTCGACCTGAGTCACGAGCGGACCTCGAATTGAGAACTCGCGAGTCTGCAACCCTCTGACCTGAACATGCTCACGGTAGTCCGCAGCGAGGTTTTGTACAAACTGGTCGAGGTCGTACCGCAGTTCGCCTCGAATGTCGAGTTCGCAGGCCCCCTGCAAATCAGTGATGCCGCCATTGGCATTCAAAGTCACCGGCGAGGATTGCAAGGTCGCTTTCGAGAGCAGCAACGAATCGGTTTCGGGTGAATAATCACCGTCGATCTCAAAGGCAATCACCTCGGACGGCCAATCGATCTCCTGAGCCCCTTCCGGCGCTGAGGCAAAGTGTGCGAGGACATTCGTTGCGGTGAGGGTCCCTTTGGCACGGGCCTTTTGTGAGGCATCAAAATCCCACTCAGCCAGAACCTCTCCCGCGACGTCACCTCTGTGTAGGTCGAGATCGGGTATCCACTGATGCAACCGAGTGACAAGAGCGGACAGAGGCAGGGGGGCAAACTTGACGGCAGCCGTTCCCTTCCCGGATCGCACGGGATCGGCGGTCAAGGAACCCTTCCACTCAAATGCCGCCTCGACAGGCAAGCGTTCCTCCGCTCGAACCGTGTCGGCTGTCATCTCAAACATCAGATGACGCTGTGCGGTTCGATCGTCGCTGGCGTCAAGAGACAGGTTCTCCAGGTGGACGAGTTCCGTTCCATCGACGTCAGTGAGATGGAGTTGTGCGCGTTCAACCGTCACCGCAACCGATGAGAGTGATTCGGGTCCCTTGACGTCACTGAACGCACGAATCACGTCCGCAGCATTGCTCCCCTGCTCACGGACGACAACATCTATTATCGGTTCCCGCACGATAAACCGGCCCGGCTTCGTCCGGTCAGTCACCAGTTGCCAGAGAGGACGTTCGGAGGTAACGCTCGCCACCCGGACGAATGGCTGCCCTTCAAGGTCGTGCACAATCACATCGGAGAAGATGACAGGGGACAACCATCCGAGTGAAGCTCCGCCGAGATCGATTCGGACAGTCTGCTGATTATTGCCCGAGGCCATCCACCCGTTCTGGACGAGCATTCGTCCTGCCAGTTGTGGAGCAACCCAAGCGAGCAAACAAGCTCCACAGACAAGCAGCATCAGCAACCGTCGTGGCCATTTGCGAGGACGACTTGGCGTCGCAACTTCAGACGTTTCCGAAGTCGAGACCTTGTCGCCCTTCGCAGATTTCGAGTCCACTGCGTCCATGCCGGCATCCCTCCATTGGGTCGGCGAACAGTGTGAGGGAGAGCGTCGTCAGTTCTTCAGGCTGTCGATGACCTCAAGAATCTCCTGACTGTCCTGCGCCGCATTCACTTGTTCGTTCTTGAGCTTAATGGTCTTGTCTTTGCCGACGACAAACGTCCATCGCGAAATCGTGACATCTCGCGGAAGCAGTTCCTCTTTGCCTTCGATGAGTGCTTTAACGACCGACTCACCCTCCCGGTGAGGGACGCCAAACGCGGCGGCTGCCTGTGCATCCTCATCGGCGAGCAGAGTAAAGTTCAGGTTGTGTGCCTTCTTGAACAGCTGATGATTTTTTACGGTATCACCACTGATGCCCACGACCTCAACTCCCTCACCTGCGAGTTCGGCCAGATTGTCACGGAATCCGCAGGCCTGTTTGGTGCAGCCGGGGGTCATGTCAGCGGGATAGAAGTAGATGACGACGATCTTCTGACCATAGTGCTCGTCCGATTTCCATTCGTTGCCTTGATCGTCGAGGAGAGTAAAGGATGGAGCCGGATCGCCGACTTTCAACTCGACGGCCTCTTTCAACTCCTCAGCCTGGATCGTGTTCGTGATCAAAATCAGGCTGAGACTGGCAACACTCGCAAATCGAAACAGATACATGGTGGGAGTTCCTCGATGGTCTTGTCTGGCTGTCTAAATTGTCTCTTCGATGGCCGTGCACCATCAAACTTGTGTCCCAGCCCTTTGATTTCAGAATACGTGTCCGGGTGAACAGCGTCAATTGTTGACTCCACAGATCACTGGGGGAATAGGGCCTCTCATGGAAAATGATGGCTGTTTGCACCTATCATGCACTTTGACCAGCCATGTGGCGAATCGAACCAGAAATAACTTGAGGAATCATCGCATGAGATCACACCGTTTGACCAGACGCGACTTTTTGCATGGGGTCACAGCGGCATCCCTCGTCGGGCCGCTGGCCGGTCGCACATTTGGTCAGCCTCGATCGGCCAATCAGACTGTGAACATCGCCTGCGTCGGTGTTGGCGGGAAAGGCGGGTCCGACCTGCGTGAGACGTCCGTTGGACACAACATTGTCGCCATCTGTGATATCGATGAAAACACACTCACTGGTGCGGCTGAGTTGTTCCCCAAGGCTCGTAAGTACACCGATTGGCGAAAGCTGCTCGAACAGTCCGACATCGACGCGGTCACGATCTCAACGCCCGATCACATGCATGCACCGGTGACTGTCTCAGCAATGCAACTCGGGAAGCATGTCTTCACCCAGAAGCCGCTCACTCACAACGTGTATGAGTCTCGTTGCATGGCGGAGATCGCGGCTGACAAGGGACTCGTCACCCAAATGGGCATTCAGCATCATGCGACAGCCCGGCTGAAGCTGGCGGTTCATGCCATTCAAGATGGTGTCATCGGCCCGGTGAGTGAGGTTCATGCGTGGACCGATCGGCCGGGAACATTTTGGAAGCAGGGGCTTACACGTCCTGATCACAGTGACCCGGTACCTGCTCATGTCCACTGGGATGAGTGGCTGGGGGGTGCTCCCGAACGTCCCTACGTGACAGGGCTGTATCACCGCTTTCACTGGCGCGGCTGGTGGGACTTTGGCACCGGTGCCCTCGGCGACATGGGCTGCCATCTACTCGATCCGGTTGTGAACGCCCTCGAACTTGGCCCGCCCTCAACCGTGCGTGCTGAGGGGCCAGAACCGAATCCGGAAAGCGGTCCGCTGGAATGCGTCGTTCACTACGACTTCCCCGGCACCAAACATACGACGGACAACGTCCACGTCGTGTGGTACGAAGCAGGCAAACAGCCGCCGCGTGAATTGTTCCAGGCTCCGGACGACTGGGCCGGTTCGCAGAACGGCGTGCTCTATGTCGGAGAGAAAGGCAACTTGTTCGTTGGTTTCCCCGAGATGCCCGAGTTGTTCCCGCAGCAGAAGTACGCTGACTACCAGTGGCCGGAGATCGAGGATCACAATCACTACACCGAGTGGACGTCGGCCATCATCGGTGAGGGCAAAACGTCCTGTCCCTTCTCGTACTCTGGGCCGCTGACCGAGACTGTCCTGTTGGGCAATGTCGCCTTCCGTACAGGCGAGACCATTCACTGGGACAGCGAAAATCTGAAGGCGACTGGCTGCCAGGCAGCCGATCGTTTCCTTCGCGAGGAATACCGCCCCGGCTGGGAAGTCGACGGACTCTCGTAATCCGATCGCGATCAATCTCGTTTCTCGTAATGACAAGACGCAGCATGATTTCTCGACTTTTGACCGTCGTTTGCCTGTTTCTCATCTTGCATACAGCCATTCGGGCGGAAGACCGTCTGCCGAATATCGTCATCATCTTTGCTGACGACCAGGGGTACGGTGACCTTGGCTGCTACGGGGCCACGGGGTATGAAACGCCCAACCTGGACCGTATGGCGGATGAGGGCATGCGGTTCACGAACTTCTGTGTGGCACAGGCGGTCTGTGGGGCATCACGGGCGGCCCTGCTGACCGGGTGTTATCCGAATCGCATCGGCATGCTGGGCGCTCCGAGCGATCGGGCGACACACGGGATCAACTCAAACGAGATGCTGCTCTCCGAGCTTTGCAAGCAGAAGGAGTATGCGACCGCCATCTATGGCAAGTGGCATCTGGGCCATCATCATCAGTTCCTCCCGTTGCAGCACGGATTCGATGAGTACATTGGACTGCCGTACTCGAACGACATGTGGCCCTATCATCCCGAGGCACCGGGACGCTTTCCTGATCTGCCGCTGATCGAAGGGAACGAAATCGCAATCAAAGGGGTGACCCCTGATGATCAGAAGCACCTCACCACGTGGTACACAGAACACGCTGTCGATTTCATCGAGCGAAATCGCGAACGGCCCTTTTTGCTGTACGTTGCTCACGCAATGGCACATGTGCCCTTGTTTGTGTCCGAAAAGTTTGCAGGCAAAAGCAAGCAGGGACTCTACGGCGACGTGACGATGGAAATCGACTGGAGTGTCGGGCAGATTCTCGAGACCCTCAAGGAGCAGGGTCTCGACGACAACACGCTCGTCATCTACACCAGCGACAACGGCCCCTGGCTCAGCTATGGCAACCATGCCGGTTCCGCAGGACCATTGCGTGAAGGTAAGGGGACCATGTGGGAGGGGGGGGTCCGTGAGCCTTGCATCATGCGCTGGCCGGGTCGTATTCCCGCGGGAAGCGTCTGTCACGAATTTGCTGCGACGATCGACATCTTTCCCACGGTGGCAGGGTTGATCGATGCACCGCTACCCGAGCACACGATCGATGGTCAGGACATCTGGCCGTTGATGTCCGGTCTTCCCGACGCTCAATCCCCGCACGAGGTCTACTACTACTATTGGGGAAACGAACTGCAGGCGATCCGTAGCGGCGACTGGAAGCTGCACTTCCCGCACGAATACCGCACGCTCGAGGGGCCAGCTGGACGGGATGGCAAGCCCTCAAAATACACGCAGGCAAAGACACAGACCGCTCTTTACAATCTCCGCACGGATGTCGGCGAAACGTTCGACTTGAAGGCAGAATATCCAGATGAGGTCGCCCAGCTGGAGGCGTTGGCGAACGAAGCGAGGACAGAGTTGGGAGACACTGCAACCAGTCAGACAGGAGTCGGAATCAGACCTGCTGGCAAGTTTGTGACGTCCGAATAGCGACCGATTCTGCTCAACTGGCAGTCAGCGTGAGTTCCTGCTCGCGCTGAGCCCGCTGTCGGCACCAGCGACTCACAAGATGTACGACACGCTCCAGTGTGTCACGGTCGAAATGCTCCAGACGGTGCTTGCCGGCGAAGGGATAATCGACACTGCGAATAATGTCGATCAACTCGGCATCACTCAGCGAACATTGGATGTCCGACAGGGAAAGACCAGCAATTTCTGACTCGGAAAGAGTGTGAGCGACCATTTCGTATTTCGACTCCAGAAAGGGAAGTAGCTGATCGAAATCAACCGGCTTGGCGATGACACAACGCATGCCAGCCTCGATAGCAGAGTATACAGTATTCAAGTTTGCGGCAGCAGTCAGTAAGACTCCCACGGCGTTTTTTTGAATTTTCGCGATGCGACAAAACAGTTGGATCGACTTGACGTACGACTGGTCACTATCGATGAGGATGTGTGAGTAATGACGATGAGTGGCACACCTGATTCCCGAATCCCCATCTCTGGCGATGTCGATTCCAAAGCCGAGACCATGCAGTGTATTCATCAACAATCGGCCAGTCGGTGACTGACCGGTGATGAGAAGAATTCGATTCATCAGTGACCTCCGTTTTCAAGCATCCATGCGTGAACGGCTCATCGCAGCGGAAGAAATGACCATTGAGAAAACGCGAGGCTGTTTGTCTCCCTCTGCAACCGGTATGCCAATCCAGATCCACCGTGAAAGTCGTACTTGAACAGGAACTCGGTCAGTTTCATGCCTGATTCATAGGCATTCTCTCGATTTATCCGGGGCGCTACTAAGCAGAACCTCGGAGGTCTGCTCTGCGATCCGGTGTCGACGAATGGTTCATTCAGCCGTAGAATCAGGCTTCCCGTTATTATGGTCCACCATAGGGGTGTCAGAGATGGACGCATGCGATGGTTTCTCAACATGGTCTTTAAGGCGGGCTCAAGCATTCTATACCAGTCAGATCATGCTCCAAATTCGCACACAATGTGCGGTTTTGACCCTTTTTACTGTGGCATCGGTCATTGGCATCTCTGGATGTGAACTGCCTCAGCGACAGATTGAGCATGTGGACGGAGTCGAGGTCACTGTCACTGACCAGAATTTCCAACAGGAGGTTCTGGAGTCGGACGAACCGGTTCTCGTTGACTTCTGGGCGACATGGTGCGGTCCCTGTCGAGAGATGGAGCCAGTTGTGGCCACCCTGTCGAACGACTTCGAGGGACGAGCCAAAGTGGCCAAACTGGACGTCGATCAATCTCCGAATATGGCCGCAAAATATCAAGTCGACGCAATTCCCAGGTTTTTCGTGTTTAAGGACGGCAAAGTGGCGGGTCGCATCGAAGGGACAGCGTCCTATCGTGAACTGGCAGAACTGCTGGAGCAATCGATTGATCAGCCCGCTGATGCGAAGGAAAAGTGATCCGCGAACGACACCGTGAGCCTGGCTGAGATCATGATGAGGCAACTTAGAAGACTACGGCTGATCCTTGCGCTGATTCTGTGGGAGATGGTCCTCGCTACGCCGTACTGTCTCGCCGCGAGACCCAACGTGATCGTGATCTACAGCGACGATCAGGGATCGATCGATGCCAACTGTTATGGGGCAACGGATCTGACTACCCCGTCACTCGATCGGTTGGCCTCATCCGGAGTGCGATTCACGCAGATGTATGCCCCGTCTGCCATCTGCTCGGCCTCCCGTGCCGGGCTACTGACCGGTCGGTTTCCGGTGCGTGCGGGTGTCCCCGGCAACGTCTCTTCCATGAAAGGGCATGAAGGCATGCCTTCATCGGAAGTGACGATGGCTGAGATGTTCAGGGTAGCAGGCTATGCGACCGGACATGTCGGCAAATGGCATCTTGGATACACGCCAGAGACCATGCCGAACGGCCAGGGCTTTGATGAGTCGTTCGGTCATATGGGAGGATGTATCGACAACTACTCTCACTACTTCTACTGGAACGGCCCCAATCGACATGACCTCTGGAGAAACGGCCAGGAGATCTGGCGGGACGGCGAGTTCTTCCCCGACCTCATGGTCGATGAGTGCGTGAACTTCATCCGTCAGAAGCGCGACCGGCCATTCTTTCTGTACTGGGCGATCAACGTCCCGCACTATCCCATGCAAGGAACGGCCAAATGGCGGGAGCACTACGCGGACCTCGAAGCTCCTCGCCGCATGTATGCGGAGTTTGTCTCGACAATGGATGAGCGCGTCGGCAAGGTGCTCGATGCAGTCGAGGCCGCCGGGTTACGTGAGCAGACGTTGATTGTCTTCCAGTCGGACCACGGACACTCAACGGAAGAGCGAGCCTTCTTCGGAGGCGGCAACGCCGGACCCTATCGTGGAGCGAAGGGTTGCCTGTTTGAGGGGGGAATTCGAGTTCCCTCGATTGTCTCGTTTCCGGGCGTCATTCCGCAGGATGAGGTCAGAGATCAACTCGCCGTCGGTTGCGACTGGTTTCCTACGCTGGCCGACTTCTGTGAGATCGAAGTGCCCCATCATCAAATTGACGGGAGGAGCATCAGAGAGGTCATCCTCAAAGAGGATGCTCCCAGTCCACACAAGTCGTTTTACTGGCACCTCGGGGGCGGTGAGAATCCGCAGTGGGTCGTTCGAGAAGGAGACTGGAAACTACTCGGAAACCCTCAAGACCGCAGCAACACGGCTGAGCTGACTGACGCAGACCAACTCTTTCTGGTCAACCTCTCCGCGGACATTGGCGAACGCACGAATGTCGCCAGCCAGTATCCGGAGACCGTCCAGCGTCTCCAGCAACTTCGCCGAAACTATCTGGACGACATCTCGGTCGAGTAACACGAGGCACAATCAACTCCGCGAAAGATCGACGTGCGATCATGTCGGAGGCATGATGCGAGCTTTGTCCGAGATGTCCTTGCGGCACCAGGCACCGTCCCAGCGAATGCACTTGACGGCTTCGTAGGCCCTCTTCTTCGCTGCGGTGATGTCGACACCTAACGCAGTCACACCGAGAACACGCCCCCCATCGGTGACGACATGGTCGCCGTGCTGAACAGTTCCTGCATGAAAGACCTTGGAATCCGCGAGCTTGGCCGCTTCGTCGAGTCCGCGAATGGTGCGGCCCTTTTCGTAACTTCCCGGATAACCTTCCGAGGCCATCACGACGCAGACTGCTGCCCGGTCATCCCATTCCAGGTCCGCAAAGTCGGAGAGTCGTCCGTCTGCGGCAGCGGTGAGGAGTTCAAACAGATCCGTTTTCAAACGCATCAAGACCGGCTGAGCTTCCGGATCTCCAAAGCGAACGTTGAATTCCAGCACTTTGGGGCCCTGAGCCGTGAGCATAATGCCCGCGTACAGGATGCCGGTAAATTCCGTTCCCCGCTTGCGCATCGTGTGCACTGTCGGGATGAGAATCTTCTGGATGACTTCGTCCATCACTTCCGGAGTCGCGAACGGAGCCGGACTGTACGCTCCCATCCCACCGGTGTTCGGTCCGGTGTCTCCATCGTGAGCCGCCTTGTGATCCTGTGACGGTTCCAGTGTCAGGATGGTCCGTCCGTCGACCAGGGCCAGGATGCTGACCTCCTGCCCGACGAGCACCTCTTCGATCAGAAGCTCTCGCCCTGCCTCTCCAAATGCCCGGTCGTCCATCGCCTCGCGAATGGCATGAATGGCTTCGCCCTTGGTTTTGCAAACGGTCACCCCTTTACCGGCAGCTAAACCGTCAGCCTTGATCACGAACGAATTCGCCTCGCGATCATTGATGAACTCGACGGCTTCGTGAGAGTCATTGAAAACCCAATAGTCGGCTGTCGGTACATTCGCCTGTCGCATCAGCTCTTTGGCAAAGACCTTGCTCCCTTCCAACTGGGCAGCCGCTTTCGTCGGACCAAACACACGTAACTTCGCCTGCTTGAAAGCGTCCACGACCCCGGCAACCAGGGGAACTTCCGGACCGATCACGGTCAGTGCAATCCCCTCGGACTGTGCGAACTTGACCAGCCGGCTGACATCGTCTGCAGAGATGTCCACATTCGTCCCGTCGATTGCAGTTCCTGCATTTCCCGGAGCACAGAAGACCTGACTGACCGCAGGCGACTGCGATAACTTCCAGACCAACGCATGCTCGCGGCCTCCCTGACCCACGACTAACACTTTCATCACTTCACCGCCCGTATGAAAAGGACCACGTTCTGAGGAACGGGTCGAGATTGAAAATCAGACCTTGCTGACCTTGATTGTAGCAGTGACACACAACTTCGTGTACAGGCTGCATGACGCTCGTGACACGTCCTCCAGAAAAGCCCAAGGCCTCGTAGCATCCACGAAGTGAGACTGTCCGAGTATGATATCTTGCTTCACTCGATTCGATCAGCGAATCAACCTGCCTAAACTTTTCGACCGACGCATTGTGTTGTGCAGAACACCCAGGAGAACATTCCCATGAGAGGTCTAACGTCATGTGCTATTCTGCTTTTGGGCTCAATTACTTCCGCTCCGGCAGGGGACGAGATCTATCAGCTTGGCAGTGAGTCGCAGCGACATGAGGGGGTCCCGCAGGGCCAGGTGACCGAGCATGTCTGGAAGAGCACGAGCTTTCCGGACACGATTCGACGCTACTGGGTGTATATCCCGGCTCAGTATGACGGCTCGGAGCCAGCTGCCGTGATGGTGTTTCAGGACGGGCATGCCTACGTCAGCGAAGAGGGACAGTTTCGAGTCCCGGTCGTGCTCGACAACCTGATTCACGCGGGCGGGTTGCCCGTCATCGTGGCCATTTTTATCGATCCGGGTCATCAGAAAGAGACGCTCCCGGAGAAGCCCGGTTGGAGTCCGCGACCGGAGAACCGCAGCTTCGAGTACGACACACTCTCGGATCAATACGCACGGTTCCTCCTGGAGGAAATTCTCCCCGAGGTTGGCAAGGACGTAAAGTTAACGGACGACCCCGATCAGCGGGCCATCTGCGGCATCAGTTCGGGAGGCATCTGTGCTTTCACCGTGGCCTGGGAGCGTCCCGATGCCTTCCGCAAGGTATTGAGTCATGTCGGCAGCTTCACGAACATCCGAGGCGGACACGTGTACCCGGCCCTTATCCGTAAGACCGATCCAAAGCCGATCCGAGTCTTCCTGCAGGACGGCTCTGGCGACCTCGACAACGCTCACGGCAACTGGCCACTCTCAAACCAGCAGATGGCCGCCGCCCTGAAGTTCTCCGGGTATGACTATCGCTTCGAGTACGGCGAAGGCGCCCATAACGGCATCCACGGCGGCGCGATTCTGCCAGAATCCCTGCGATGGCTTTGGCGCGTCGATGTCGATCAGTCTGAGTAGTGGTCCAAACGATTCTTTATCTCTACGGTCGCACTTGACCCAGAAGACACTAATCGCGTGTCACCTCCAACAATTGGAAGTGGTGCTGACGAGGGGCCTGTTCCCCGATTGGGGGTGGTTCAGTTGATCAGTCCAGATTAAGTCCCGGCAGGCATTGGGTGTTGGGAGAATCGCGGTCGAGCCCAACGGGGGCTCATCGCAAAGCCCAAGGTCGATCAAGCAGTGAGCGAGACTTGGGTTGTGATGGATCCTGTATGTCACGCAGGTGTCGTCGCCGTTGGACCACGGGATCGTCTTGTCAGTGACCGAGGTGGGAGTCGAACCCCTGTGTTCAAATACCGCTGCGCGAGCCTGCTTCCTCCTTCATCCGTCGACGGCCGGGCCTTGCTGGCATCTCGACCTGGTCGCTTTCCCTGAGTTTGCGTACTCGGTCTTTTCAAAATGGCCGGTCCCGGTGTCGCACCAGCAACCGAGCACACTTGCCATTGAGGCAAGCGTGCGCAGGGCGGTAGTCCGTGACTGGCATATGAAACTCCGCTGAGCACTGGCCCACCGGCGTCAAATGTCGTTTACGTTTGCGAACAGATATCCCTGCCGCAGGCACAAAGCGGCGGATGCCGCAGTTGCAGGTCCCGGTATCGATCCGGGCATTCCGGCCTTATGAAAGCCAGTCGGGCACCTTCACCCCACCAGGCCGAGACGTAAGGCAGAGGCGAGAGGGGCGGTCCCTTTTGTCGAGCCCGAGTTGAGGTCAGACACCGACGGCCGCTGCTGTCTGCGACCGATGCCGCGGTGTGCCGCCGACGATGTACGTCTCCTTGTGTTTCACCATGTGCCAAATGATGGTCGCCAGCCTCCGCATCACGGCCACCCGTGCGATTCGTGATCCGCGTCGCTTTTTGATCCGCTGATACCAGCTCCTGATGACTTCATCGAACTTCAACACGTGCAGCACAAGTTGGCCCAAAATGAAGCGGGCCTGTGCGCTGCCCTCTTTGCTGATCGATCCCAGCCGGTCCGTCGACTGGCCCGAGTTGCGGCAGCGTGGTGTGAGGCCCCAGTAGTTCGCCAGGCTTCCTGGCCGGGGGAAACGCTTGATGTCCCCGATCCGTGATCCCAAGGCCAGGCTGCTGTAAGCACTCACACCCGGCATCGAGATCACTACCTGGGCCGCTTCGTGCTCCTGCAATCGCTCGGTGATCTTCTCATCCAGGGTCTGCAGTTGTTTGTTCCACAATTCCCATTGCTCCAGCAGTTGATCCAGTTCCAGCCGGTCAATCGCATCGAGCGACAGCTCTCTCAGCCACGCCCGGGCTTTCTTGGTCTGCAGTCCCTTCGTCGGGCAGTCCTGTTGCAGGTTGTGCTTGAGCAGGATCTTCTGAATCTTGTTCAAGGTCCGAGTTCTCAGGCTCGTCACGCGCTGACGCACGGCCGTCAGCTGCCGGTTTTCGGCGTCCGTTTTCGAGGGCAGGTTCACACGTTTCAGATTCTGCACCGGCTTGGTTTCCCGAATTCGTTGTCGATTGACCCACAGCAGTTCGCCCAGGGCGCTGGCGTCCCGGTAGTCGGTCTTCTTCGTCGCCCGCTTTGTCGGATGCACGAGGACAATCTCCTGGAATCCAAACTCGCGGAGCATCGTGATCAGCCAGTCGTTGAATCCACACACCTCCAGGATAGCCATGAATCCGCCGATCTCTTGGCTTTGCCGGCGGAGGTCCGTGAAGAACTCGCGGACTTTGTCCCATTGCGTACTTACCTGCCGCCGCACCAGCACGTCGCCCTGTTCGTTGCGGATGTTGATGGTCAATTGCTTGCGATGCTGATCGATGGACAAATACAACATGGTCGAGGCTCCTTTCGGTGCTGAGAAATGGTTGACGCAAACATTCCATTCTGCACCGAAGGGACCTCCTCTTTCATCGCATCACGAACCCACAGTCCACGAAGGTATGAGCTTCGCCGCTTTGCCAGATTGCGTACCGCGTCAACTTGTCGATAAGCGTCCTCGATGGGATTTGAACCCACGATCTCCACCGTGACAGGGTGGCGAGCACTCCGGACTGCTCCGCGAGGACGTGTTGTCAGTGGCTCAGGTGGGACTCGAACCCACAGTCTTGAACTACCGCGGCCCGATCCTTCTTCCTCCCTCATCGGTCGGCGGCCGGACCTTGCTGGTTCTAAGCCAAGGTGGTCTGCCGATTGCCTACCGAGTCGTTTGTCAACCACAGCGGCAGGTAGGAATGAATAACAGCGAATCGTGTCCGCCTTCTGCCCGATTCGGTCAACACGCCCCGCTCGTTGGATCAGTCGAATGATGGCCCAAGGCAAGTCGTAATTGACAACGATTGCACAGTCCTG
>JAGQQG010000129.1 GCA_020426325.1 Planctomycetaceae bacterium
AGAACAGGTTGTTACCGTCCTTGCTGATGGACATGTGAACGTGCATGCCGCTGCCGTTATCACCCACCAGTGGCTTGGGCATGAAGGTTGCTGTCTTGCCGTAGGCGTGCGCCACGTTGTGTACACAGTATTTCAGGATTTGAACTTCGTCGGCCTTGTGGGTCAGGGTGTTGAATTTAACACCGATTTCACACTGGCCAGCGGTGCCCACTTCGTGGTGGTGTACTTCAACGTCCAGGCCCATCTGCTCCATGGCGGAACACATGGCTGTACGCAGGTCGTGCAGGGAGTCAACCGGAGGAACCGGGAAGTAGCCGCCTTTAACGCGCGGGCGGTGACCCATGTTGCCGCCTTCGAAGGCTTCGCTGGAGGACCAGGCTGCTTCTTCGGAGTTGATGGTGAATCCGCAACGGCCGATGGTGTCGTGCCACTTAACTTCGTCGAAGACGAAAAATTCGGGTTCCGGGCCCATGAATACCGTGTCGCCGATACCCGTAGATTTCAGGTATTCCTCAGCGCGCAGCGCGATTGAGCGAGGGTCGCGGTTGTAGCCTTGCATGGTGTTGGGTTCTACAATGCTGCAGCTGATGTTCAGGGTTGGCTCTTCGGTGAACGGGTCGATAACGGCCGTTTCGTCGTCGGGCATCAGCACCATGTCGGAGTCATTAATACCTTTCCAGCCGGAAATCGAGGAACCGTCGAACATTTTGCCCTGCTCAAAAAATTCGTCGTCCACTTCGCTAACAGGAATAGAGACGTGGTGCTCTTTACCGTGTGAATCAGTAAAACGAAGGTCAATCCAGCGAACGCTGTGTTCTTCGATCAGTTCAAGGGTTTTTGACATGTTGCTTCTCCGTCGTGATGGCTTTGGGCCGATAACTTTAAGAAATTGAGTTGCGACTGTAAAAGCAAAAGGTGTGCCAGTTTTAATGGTGCCTGATTACAAGAGGTTGCGGGCTGGGCGACCAGGTTTTTGGTAAGAAGTGAGCGATGTTGGTGCGTCGAGCCGGATTTTTGCACCAACATGGTGCTAAAGGTTATTCCTCGACGCGAATGGTAATGATGATATCCAGATCGTCCTGCCGGCTGCCCAATACCGTGTGGCCATGCACCCGGCACCAGGCCGGGATGTCATGCAGTGCGCCGGGGTCGGTGCAGGTGACCTCGAGAATGTCGCCGGGTTGTAATTCTCGAATTTTTTCCTGGGTGCGAATAACCGGCAGCGGGCAAAGCAGGCGACGGGTGTTGAGTTGGTGTGTGGCTTGCTCGGTCATACGTACCATTCCTCGGGGATTTCTTCGGCCGGGTAGGGGGCGACTTCAATCACAAAGCCTTCGCCGCCCTTGGGTTCGATTTGCAGGGTCGCTTTGTCGGCGCTGCGGGCTTTGCCGTAGCGGGCCACCAGGCGTGCAGCCAATTCCAGGTCGCTGTCGCTGGGGTTGCCGTCCACCAGGGCCAGGGGGCCTGGGTGGCTCAGGCACTTAATGGTGGTGAACTCTCGCTTGTAACCGGAGAGGAAATTGTTTTCACCCTCTTCACGGCTGATAATCACCTTAAAGTTGTTGGCCGGGCGGATGTGACGGCCGACCTTCAGCAGCATGATGTCATCGACTTCGTAACGGCGTTCGCCGCGGGCATCCCAGAGGTCGGCAAGTTTGCGCGAATAATGTTCATCGGTCAGGAAGCAGCAGCCGCCGGCGGGTTGGGAATATTCGTCGATGCCCAGTTCATTTGCCAGCGCCATTTGCGGTTTGCGGTTGCGGCCATGGAAGTCGAAGAGTTTTTCGCGATCAACCCAGCCTTCGCGTTCCGGCACCGTTGGCGGGAGGTGTTTGGCGCACAGCGGGCGTAACAGCCGGTCTTCGGCACCCGACTCGCGCGCAATAATCGGCATGGTTTCCAGGCGCTGGGATTTGGGGCGCTGGCCGATAACTTCCCCGGTGATGATGAAATCAAAACCGTTCTCTTCCATGAAGGCCCAGGCTTTGGCCTGGTTGACCATAAAGATTTTGCAGTCCAGGCAGGGATTGAGGTTTTGCCCATAGCCGTGTTTCGGGTTGAGCACGATATCCTTGTAGTCCTCGGAAATATCGATGATATGCAGTTTGATGCCCAGCTGCTCGGCAACCCAGAGCGAGTTGTTGCGCTTCTGCTTTTCCTTGTCCTTTTTGCGGATAGCGTGGGTGTGACCCTCCACGCAGAACCCGGTGAAAAAGTTGATACCCTCAACATGGATGCCCTGATCCATGATGACTTTGGTAGCGAGCATTGAATCAAGTCCGCCTGAAATCAGCGAGACGGCTTTGCGTTGTCCGGGTTGTGGTTTTGATGGTGCCATAACTCTATGTCATATCTGGAAAAAATGGGCGCAGATTATAGCGGTTGTTGCTGCCCAAGTCATTAAAGGCGTGTATAATCCGCGCCTCATTTACTACTCACTCTGGACACTGTTGTGATCGAAAAACTCCGTAATATTGCCATCATTGCCCACGTTGACCACGGGAAGACAACTCTCGTGGATGCCCTGTTGCGTCAAAGCGGACAATTCCGCGACTCACAGTTACAGGGCGATTGCATTCTTGACTCGAACGATCTCGAGCGCGAGCGCGGAATCACGATTCTCGCGAAGAACATCTCTGTGATGTACAACGGGGTGAAGATCAACATTATCGACACCCCCGGTCACGCAGATTTCGGTGGCGAGGTTGAACGTGTGCTTCGTATGGCTGACGGGGCGATCATCCTCGTCGACGCCTTTGAAGGTCCGCGTCCGCAGACCCGGTTCGTGCTCACCAAGGCGCTCGAAGCCGGACTGCGACCGCTGATCGTGATCAACAAAATCGACCGCCCGGATTGTCGTCCGGAAGATGTGCATCTGGAGACCGTCCAGTTGATCCACGATCTGGGGGCAGACGATGCTCTCGACATCCCGACGCTTTACGCCAGTGGTCGTGATGGATATGCCAACCTCGACCCGGATGTCCGCGAGGGCGATATCCGCCCGCTGTTGGATGCGGTGATTGAACACGTCCCTGGTCCCGACGTTGATGTTGACGGACCGTTCCAGATGATGGTCACCAGCCTGCAATGGTCTGAATACGTCGGACGTGTGGCCATTGGCCGGATTTCGTCGGGAAGTGTCCGTCCGAATGACGCAGTGGTTGTCATGACCGCTGATGGGACAGCGGTGCCCGCGTCAGTGGACTCGGTGGAACTGTTTGACAAACTCGGTCGCACCAAAGCGAACGTGGCCACCGCGGGCGACGTGGCGGCCCTCGTTGGCCTGCCGGATGTGGAGATTGGTGACACAATTGCGTCCCGTGAAAACCCGGTTGCATTGCCTCGCATCACGGTTGACGAGCCGACGTTGTCGATGGTGTTTACAATTAACTCATCCCCCTTGTCGGGCCGAAGTGGCAAATTTCTCACCAGTCGCCACCTGCGCGAACGGCTGACACGCGAACTCGAATCGAATGTCGCCCTGCGAGTGGAAGAAACCGATCAGAAGGAAATCTTCAAGGTCTCCGGTCGCGGTCTGCTGCACCTGTCGATTCTCATCGAACAAATGCGGCGCGAGGGATATGAACTCTCCGTCGGCAAGCCTGAGGTGATTCGCAAGCAGGTTGACGGGAAATGGCATGAGCCGTTTGAGGTTCTGGAGGTTGACGTTCCGACCGAGGATGTCGGTTCGGTCATGGAACTTGTCTCTGCCCGGCGCGGTCAATTGGAGCAGATGTCGGCCGGCACCACGGGGCATTCGCACCTGGAGTTTTCGATTCCTGCGCGTGGTCTGATCGGACTGCGGACACGGATGCTGAACGCGACTCGTGGGCGTGCTGTGATTCACAACAGGTTTGACTGCTACAAAAGAGCAGAGGGGGAGGTCCCTCGCCGCAAAAATGGCGTACTCGTCTCGCAAGTGAACGGCCAGTCGACCGCGTACGCCCTGTGGAAACTTCAGGAAAGAACAGAGCTATTCATCGGTGCGGGTGAACCGGTCTACGAAGGAATGGTGGTTGGCGAGAACTCGCGCGAGAACGATCTGGTGGTCAACCCTGTCCGCGAAAAGAAGCTGACCAACATTCGTTCATCCGGCGCGGATGACGCCATCATGCTTCAGCCACCACGCGACATGTCACTGGAAGTTGCCCTGGAGTACATCGAGTCCGACGAATATGTCGAAGTGACTCCGGGGGCAATCCGATTGCGAAAGATCTGGCTAACCGAGAACGAACGCAAGCGTCGTTCACGTGCGGGGTGACGACTGGTGTCGGTCATCAGTGGTATTTCACTGACTGTTGGAGAATGGTTGAAGCGGCCAGCCTTTGCGTACTAGTTCCGGTATCGAAGCAACAGGCAATCGTTCTCCTGACAGCTTCTCGATCGCCCATCCAATCGCGTAGTCAACACGATCCAAATGGAGTTCATCACCGACGAAGTCCTTCAGCGGCTCCAGTTGGGAATCTGCATGCATGCGCCCAATGGTGACGGCGCTCATCTGCCGAACCAATCTGAGTTCTTCCACAGTGCCGTTGATGTCCTTAACACGTTCCATCAATGCGCTGGCGAGCTTTTCGTTGGGTTCGCCATCAATCAGTTTACCTGCGGCCCAAATGGCTGCGCTGCGTGACTTCTCCCGCGTGATGTCTTTCGGAATGTATTTGGGAATACTTTCCAAAGCTCGCTTTTCTCCCAGGATCGCACACGCTTCAAAGAGATGCCCGATTTGCATGTCACCGTACGGAACCGATGGTTTGCCGATCGACTCACGTTTGATCTTTTTGACGATCCCATCTGCCGTTTCTGGCACGGCCAGCATGCGCAGGCCCCATGCTGAGGTCACCAGAACCTCAGGTCGCTCCGAGCGCAACAATTCGACGAGTCGCAGAGCAGCCGGCTTATGATCAAGAGCCACAAGCAGGACCGTTGCCTGTTCTTGTGCTCGCCATTCCTCGCTCAACAATTGCGACATGGCCAGTTCGAGGATCCGTTCTCGGTATGCATGATTGTCACTGAATGCATAGAGGGCTCGACGAGCGCTCATGCGCACATTGGGATGTGGATCATTGAGCAATCCTGCTATCACAGGCAGTCGCTCTTCATTGATCAGGGCGATGTATGCATCAAGCCCACATTGTCGGATCTTGGGATCGGAACTCACGAGCGCATCTTCAGCAAACGGAGACACCAGGACAGGGGCGATGTTCAACAGCGATCGAAGTGGAGGAGCAGCAATGGCGGGATTTGGATGTGATGCGAGTCGCGTGAGGAGATTCTGTGCATCATCTCCAGAATCCCGCCCGATCAATGCGAGTGCACAATAAATATCGATGTCAGTTGATTCTACGAGTGTAGCTGCCTTGTCAGTGAGTCCTTCATTTGCGATTGAGCCAGCAGCTCGCGCGGCACTCAGTCGCAAATCACTCGGACGAATTCGATCAACCGCAATGTCGACAAGCAATGGGACAGCCGTTGCTGTTTGGGTCACCGACAGTCCCTCGCAGGCGAGAATGAGATCCCGCCGTCGAGTGTTGGAATCCTCCAACCGTTTGATCCAGAGGTCGATGGCCGGACGATACCCCCACTTCACGAATGCCGGTTCAATGAGCATCCGCAGCTGTGTATCGCCTTTCTGAGACGCCTGGAACAACTGATCTGCTGCCTCCGATTCACCCAACTCGATGAGCGCCCTGCAGACTGCATAGATTACGACAGGATGTTGATCGGAAAACTGCAACACTTTGACAAGCTCCGGCGCGCACACTTCCAGTCCTGGAAACCCCTGAGCATGTGCTTCAGCAATCGAATCAGCAGCAGCCTTCACCAACTCCGGCTCAGACGATCTCAACGTGTTCTGCCAAAGTGAGATTGCTCCTTCAGGAAGTACGGATGGGACAACCGGTACATTGAATTCCGGATCACTCACCATCAGGTATGTCGGCTGAATGTCCTGTGCAGCCAAAGGAGTTGTTTCCCACATCACGATCGCGACCAAGATCAGTGCAAAGATGCGATGACCGTGAAACAGAAACGGTAGACCGGTGGAGATCATCATGAAGTTATTGCGGCCGAGAGACACGGTGAGTCTGCCACGCGAGTAACAGGAGGAACAGTATCGACCCTACCCCGAGGATCCACCAGTTTGCAGGGACCAAGTTATATTCAGCAAAGCCCGGCACGCGGATTACGGAAAAGCCGGCTGCAATCGGATTGATCAGGAGCGCCTTCTCGACGGTGCCGTGACCAAAGGGAGCGCCACGTCCCAGCCAGATCAGCAAGGGGGCCGCACAAACACTCAACACGACTGCGTAGGCTGTCGTGGTTGCGGAAATGGTCTTCCGAAAGAAACTGCCGACCGCTGCGCTGCATAGCATGACGAACAGGGCTGTCATCAGCAGACAAATCATCACTCGACGGACCTGGAACCATTGACCGGGATCGATGACCACCATCACCATGTAACCTGGAAGCGTGGCGAGCAGGATCAAACCAAGCGTGAGAACGACCGAAAGTATCTTGCCCCAGACGACCTGCCAGACCGACATCGGGGTCGACTGGAGGAGTACCCAGCCGCCTGTCTCACGCTCGGTCGCAATCAGTCCCGCTGCCAGACTGGGAGTAATGAGCACGATCAGGGCGACTTGTAACACAACCATGATGCCCCCCACACTTGCGACATCCCAGCTGACGGTCTGAGTCGTCGTCAGGATCGTCAGTGCCAGAGAAATGATTCCACACACGGCGACAAGGCGCAACAGCCAATGGAGTCGACCAAATTTCCGACAGCGAAACTCCTTGACCATCACCGGATTTGTAAAACGCCCGATGTAACCGGATCGGCGTTTCGGGTCGATGATAAAGAAAGCCCGCCTCAATGAGCGGACGCCGAGGCTCTGATCATCAACGATCATCCCCGTGTCGCGAGCCGCATCAATCAGGCCAAAATCGAGCCGTCGGATCGTCCAGAGCGAGGTAACGATTAATCCAATGGATGTGATGACCGAAAAGCGGAGTACGATATTCTCCGTCGTCGCCAGGCCTGCACTCCCCAGATCCGCTGCACCATGCAGAGACATCATTGCAGAGATGGGGGACAGTGATCGCATCCAGGAAATGATCGTGCCTGTCAGTCCGCCAGTTCCCAACAGCAGATAGTGTGGCAGAACGGTCAAGACACTGATCGTGAGAATCAATCCGTAGGACCAGCGAACCGCAGAATCGGAAGAGACTGAGTAAGTGCTGACCAGCAAGCTGCAGGAAGTAATCAAAAACACTGTTAGAACGAGAATCACATAAGTGGCCAGAATGTCACCCGGGTAGATTCCTCCCAAGGCGTAACAAGCTGCGGCAGCCGGCAGACTGAGAATGAGCAGTTGCCCGGCCAAGCCAATCGTCGCGAGAAACTTGCCACAATAGATCTGCCACGATGCCAACGGAGTGTTCAACAACAGGGCCAGCGTTCCGCGTGTCCGCTCGCGAACAATACTAGTCGCGGGTGCCACCGGTAACAACAACAGCACTGTTGCCAGTAAGCCATAGGCAAACAGTCGAAACACTTCCTGAGATCGCACCCCCGAAAGGGCCACTCGAGGCTCGGTCGGCCAGCGAATCGCGATCAGTAGCACAAAGCAGACAGCCAGCACACACTGGACGACGACCGTCCGCCGCTGCCTGAGAACCGAGATGAGTTCTCGTTGAATGATAGGGTTTGCCACGATTTACGCCTCTGTCCGTGTCATCGATGGGGCTCCCTCGGCCTCCTTTTGTGGGCGGGCAAAAGACATAAATGCTTCTTCGAGGTCGGTCTGAAGCTCACGAAACTGCGCCACGGGAATCGAAGCGTCGGTCAATTTTTTCAGAATCTGCACCAGCGCCTCCTCCGCACGGTCTGTGCGAAATCGGACAATTGCCTCCGCAGTCGATTCAGTGATCTCTCCCAGAGGAAGCACTTCTGTTAATATCTTGGCCGCAGCGGAAACATATTCCCCCGTTGTTAGCTGCACTTCGATTGTCCGCTGCTGGGTGACTTGTTGGCTGATTTCCTTGACGGTCCCGTGTGCTCGAAGTTTTCCGTTCGTGAGAATCGCCACCTGATCACAAATGCGGGACAACTCAGGCAGTATGTGACTGGTGACCAGTAAAGTCTTTCCCATTCTGGCGAGACTCAGCAATAGCTCTCGCATCTCGATCCGGGCCTGGGGATCGAGGCCATTGGCCGGTTCATCGAGGATGAGCATTTCTGGGTTGTGGAGCAGGATGCGGGCGATACCAACCTTCTGCGCCATTCCATGACTGAGTGCGTCGACGTACCGATCCCGCATGTAGGAGACCCCGGTCATCTCCATCACTTCATCAATCCGGCGAATGCGTTCTTTCTTCGGGATTTGAAACGCTGCCCCGAAGAAATCGAGATACTCCCTCACCCGCATGTTGTCGTACGAGCCGAACTTATCCGGCATGTAACCGACGAGATGTTTGATCCGCTTTGATTCAGTGACGCAATCAACCCCCGCGATCGTCGCGGTCCCTGAAGTCGGTCGCGACAAGCCCACGAGCACTTTGATGGCCGTTGTTTTTCCGGCACCGTTCGGCCCAATCAGTCCGAGAATCTGTCCCGCGTTCAGCGTGAGGTTGAGATCATCCAGTGCCGTGAAGTCTCCAAACTTCTTAGTCAGATGACGGATGACGACAACGGGATTGCTTGTGGTTGATGAGTTGCGAGTCGATGACAAGTTTATTCAATCAGTTTAGGAGTCGTGGTTGCCTGCAATTCAAGGTTCAACGACTCGATTCGAAAATAGTTCATGCCACCACCGGCAGTGGCCTGAGTCAATTCCGGCCGACCGGGATCTCCCATCGATAAATGCACTCGAAAACCTTGTGCGTCATCAAGCTCCAACAAATCAGGGTTGTCCCATTGCACGTAAATCTCACCAGCGGGATCGGTCCAGCTTTTGACAGGCACGAGAGTGCCATCCTGAATTCCGGAGACCTGAAGCAGCCCCATCGGGCCGATGACCTTGATCGTTATGCGAGCCTCGCGCAACCGGATCGGACCAATCTCAGGGGGAACCTGAAATCGCAACGTTGCTGTTGAAGGGCCGGATCGTTCTTGCCATTGACGTTTCCGGTAGTCGTAGACACCGGAAGGCATCTCTCCATCTGGACTGGGAACCTCACGATAGGGAAGGAACGGAGCAGGGATCACGAGGGTCTCCGTGCTTGGTGGATTGAGTGACAATGGCAATGAAACCAGGGCCGAACCGGTCAGCAGCGAGTCTCTGGAGTAATTGAGCCCCAGATCCCATGGGGGGGTCCAGAAGTACAATGTTGGCTCATTCGGGACGAATGGGTTCTCTGACGACTCGAAGAGTGATGACAAGACCTCGGCTCGATTCGTCTGTTCATCTGTCAGCAACCCATCGGAAAAGAAGCTGTCTCCAGTGAGGACATCAGAACTCTGTGAAGTAAAGTTGCCACTCTGATCTATCGCGACCGCCATACGCCCCGAGGGTGTGACGATCACCGGATCGCTCGCAGATAGACCGGCGGGGAGTGACAGGGTACCGACGATCCCTGAGCGCTCGAAGCTTGCCCGGGCGTGGGATGGCGTCGTCATTTCCGCAGCGGCATACAGGCTGGCCGACTGCATCCCAGCGGGCTGTTCAAGGTTCTCCCATTGCCAATGATCGATGTCGGACCAGACCATTCTCCGGGTCGTTCCATCCCGCTGAGTGTCTTCAGGCATGATCCAACCTCCCCGGTCTCCGGAGAGCTGAAGTTTCCCTGAATCTGAAACGAAGAGAGCAGCTGAACCGGTGGCCCAGACATCGGTAGTCCCTTCAATGGGACGAACGAATTGACTGACCGCAGTCATGGAAGGCATAGAACGATGAAGCCGCCCCACTCCCATCAAAGCAAGACTGGCAATCATCGTGAGAATCGGTCCGACCACGGCCAGCCGCTGGGCCTCGCCGATGTTGAGCAACCAGACACCGGCAATCACCATGGCGACAGCGAAACCACTGAGAATCCCCACTACCAAGCCGCGGGAGGGAATCGAATAACCGATCATCTCCCGAGACTGTTCCTCTAACACCAGCGGATTGAGCTGCGGAGGCGGCCGGGATTGAAAGAACTTCGCGGTGAACTGATCCAAGGTGTCGCCGGGGACATAGTCGGTTTGCCAAGTCTGTCCCGTCGGGGGAGCGTTATCTCGTTCCGTTCGCGGGCGAACCCACCCATCGAGTCCGAGCGTGGTGACATGAAGTCGTCCCTCACCACATTCCTGAGAATATGCGGCGGGCCAGCCGTCGATCGTATAATCGACGGTGACTCCGTCGATCAACATACGGATAAAGTCGACCGGTTGATCGCGAGCCTGAGGTTTCTCATCGCTGGGTGGGGAATCTGGCCCTGGTTGAATGTGATAATGAGTCAGACTCAGCCGATCGACGATCTGGCCTTTGAAATCGTCACCCAGCAGTGCCTCCAGCAGAGCAGGAGAAACCTGATCGAGCAGCACCCACAGTCGCCCCCCCCCATACAGCCAACGTCGGATGGCCTGTATTGACATCGGATTGTCGAAAGGTTTCTCATCGGCGATGACAAGCTGGTCATATCCGTCAAGGCTCTCTTCGCCACCAGGGAGAAAGCTTTGATCCATCAGCACCAAATTTCTATGCAATCCTTTTTGCACACGACTTGTGCTGACGAAATCGCTTGGCGTAATCGGATGGAAGTAATCCGATGATTTCGCCCGAGGAGGGGCATCGACGACACCAGCAACCGGTCCGGCTCGCGCCAGCCAGGCTGTCCCCTGAAGCTGTAAGCGGCCCATCTCGTCTTGGATTAACTGATCTCCCGAATCACCAGACTCGAAGAGTAACGCACGAAAAGCAAATTCCTGAATCTCGTTTTGATTACGATCAGGTGTTAAATCCTTTGGGATGACAACAGGCTGCCAGCTGATAACTTCGGAATGCGCAGGAACTTCGATGCGTCGTGCGAACTGCAAGCTCGGATCATCATCGACAGAGATGGCACAGAAGCCTGCGAACGAAGAATCTCGACCGTTCTTCACATGTAACGGAAGTTGACTCCAGCGTCCCGGGACATGCACAAGGGTCAGGGATGGTCTTACTTGCAAACTGACAGCCGCGCGCGGTGCGGATTCACCGGGATCCGTTTGACCAAAAGTGGTCTCCGAACACAGCAGTAGCGCCAGAGGTAATAGACCCCAAGACAGGGAGTAGAACGTTCTCATATCAGACGATGGGGACGTGAAAAGGCGTTGCACCGCGATATGGCAAAGGACAAGTAGAGGGTGATGATAACGTACTTGGATGGAGAAGAAACCGAGTTGGCTCGCTAGACCGCAAATCAGGGTTGCCAGCATGGAAAGTGTCCGGCTCAAGGAACCCATCTGAAGCCCGCGCACAAAAAAGGGACGTCACCGAGGACGTCCCTTTTTCGTTGATGTCCGTGAATTTGATTGATCAACGAACGGAGTTGACCCGTGAAATCCGGGGACGAACGGGAGTGTCAACCTCCGGGTTCGACTTGCGTTCCTCCGCCAGACCTTTCGCTGTGGAAACAAGGCTTCTGGCTGCCATCAGTTCCTGATAAGAGAACTGCGGAGTGTTGGGAACACCGATCCGCTCGTATTCAAGCTGAGCGAGTTCCTCCCAGGACATTTCATCGGAGAGGTGCCATGCGGCCGCCTGCGCGACCGATGAGGGGATCTTTCCGCTTGCGACCAGCCTGAGCAGTTCCTGCAATGCAGGATTCTGTGTGTACTCTTCAGTCCGAACGACCTGGTAGGTCATACTTGGCCTTGGTTCCGCTTTGCCATGTTCGAGGCAGACGGACGTGTAAGGAACCATAACGGTTTTCTCTGGGGGGATGGAAAAGAACCCCTGTCCCCCCCCACCACCGCCGCTACCGAAGCTGCCACCCCCACCACCGCCGCCACCACCAAGGCCACCGCCTGTTGACTGTCCTCCGCCGCCACCAGCGCCGCCACTACCACCGCTCCCACCAAATCCACCACCGCCGCCTCCAATCTGAGCAAGCACATGGACGCCAACAATCGACTCGGGCATGTCAACAGTGAGTGGCTGATCAGTTTTATTCTCGATCAGCAGATGGCCTCCCAGCGAATTCTTGGCAATCATCTTCACGTCGAGTGCTTCGCTCTCGATACCATCGAAGAGATCAACTCGCTCGGCTGCGGGATCGTAGGTCAGTTTTTTGATGATTCCCTTTGTTTTGGCAGCCTCGCTTGTGGCACACAGGCATCCCACCAGAGTGACGGCAAGCACCAACGATCCATGTGCAGCCGGTCGTGTACCAAACCAAGAAGTCATCATCGTTCCTTTCGTGGGCACCTGAAGAAGGAGAACCCTGGGCGTGAGAGTAACAGGATTCCTCCGTCGTGGGACAAGCCAAGTCATGGTGCAGACCGTGCCTATCCATGTTCGCGATTGTTTATGTTATCGTTCACTGGAACCCTCGAACAACGAAAAGTTGGTCGTTCACGGCGAGAAACCGGCAGAAGTTGCTGTTTCCCCCTGTGCAGGCGTCACGGATCACCAGGCAGCCATCAAATCGTTGTGATCGATTCACGACAGAAAGCTTGCCCGACCCTCACACGTCCTACGACCGCTGTGGCCCGTCCTTTACAGCATAATCACGACGTTCCCTGTTTCCGATTCAAAAGGAGCAACGATGTCTTCACCCATGTTTGTCGATAAGTCTGACTGCTCAAAGCACACGATTTTCCCGGGAGTGACTGTTTCGACCGCTGCTGGGCAGGAAATGATGCTCAGCCTCGCGGAGTTGGATCCGAATGCAGAGGTCGAGCTTCACTCACACCCGCACGAGCAGGTCGGCATGGTCATCGAGGGGAGTGCCCGCTTCATCGTCGGTGACGAAGAGCAGGTGCTCACACCTGGCAAGATGTACCTCATCCCGGGTGGAGTACCGCATCGCGTGATTGCGTTGGAGGACGGATGCAAGGCGTTGGACATCTTTCACCCGATTCGCGAGGACTACCGTTAAGACGGTCAGTTTTACTCTTGCGCGATCTCAGCGTGATCCTCATCCTTCTGACGCTATTAACTTCTCTCGGCTGCCAATCGACCCATGCAGTGACCATGGGGACGGATGGTGCTCCACAGTACCAACAGGCGAAGGTGGTTTATGAGGTCTCACATGAGCGAGTCGATATCGAGACGGAACCCGCAGTGAAACTCGCTTATGCAAAATCGCATCCCTTGAAGGCTGCGATCGAAAGTCGTCGGGCATCTCGCGAGATCGTCGAACCGGCACGACCGGTCTCTCGGCTGACGATCGAGTATCCGCACCCCGATGGCGATCCAGAGCTGGCACAAGCTGTCCTTGAAGTCCCAAATGACGACGAGACTCTTCAACAGGTTGCGGCAACCGACCTGCCACGTCATGAGTTAGATCTGCTGCTGATCAACCTCGCCAACGGAGGAGCGTTTGACACAGAACAACGCCCCACCGGAACCACAGAAGTGGAAATTGAGATCGACGGACACGGCATCGCCCGACGCTGGACCAGTGAGCCCCGTCTGGACCGCCTCGCCGCTGCAGCGTACGATGCCCGCTGAGTTGCCGCACGCCGTGTGTGGATTTGCATTCCATCTCGTTTTCGCTGCTGATTCGCATGATCCCTTTGCGTGATAACATCCCCACGCGAATCTTTCCGTACGCGAATTACACGATGATCGCGATCTGTGCGATCGTCTTCTTCGCACAGTTGGCGACTCCTGCTAATCAACCTTCATTAGTTGAAAAGTACGGAATGATCCCCGCTCGGATTTCTCATCCGGATGAGCCGATCACGATTGACGTTGCCATCGAACGGCGGATGACACCTGAGGGACCGAAGGAGGTCGTGATCTCGCGTCCTGCGGCTCCCTCACCGATTCCCGCCATCTTTACGATGCTGACATGCATCTTTCTGCACGGCGGATGGATGCATTTCTTGGGGAATATGTGGTTCCTGCATATCTTCGGCGACAATGTGGAGGACCGTTTTGGACATTTGGGCTACGTGATCTTCTATCTGGCATGTGGTATTGCTGCGAGCATCGCACACTATGCCAGTGGACCAGATTCCGCGATGCCAACGATCGGTGCGAGTGGTGCCATTGCCGGCGTGATGGGAGCCTATTTTATCTCATACCCGAAAGCTCACGTCGTGACGCTGCTGCCTTTGTTCATCTTCTGGCAGATTCTGATCCTGCCCGCTCCGTTGTTCCTCGGGATTTGGTTTGTCATCCAGTTCTTCCAGGGAACGATGTCCGCGACAGCTGCCGAAGCCACGGGAGTCGCCTGGTGGGCTCACATCGGAGGCTTCGCAGTCGGAGTCGTTGCGGCCTGGCTGCTGGGGAAGGTCCACCTGCTGCGGCCACGTAACACGGCTGTTCGCCCCAACACACAGCGGATGCAGATGCACCGGTTCCATCGTGGTCAGCACGACTGGTAAGTCTGGTCGTTTGCGATTCGATCGTGGGACGGGTATCTTGCTAATCTCACTTTCTCATGCCTTTCGCTTTTGATTGATCAAGACGTCAGGCCCACACTCTCTCAGGGAACGGAGCACATCATGGCAGAAGAAACACCGATCGAGGGTTCCGGCGTGAACGTCACCACCGAAGAGGGGTCGGCAGTTCGGATGCAGCAACAACAACCGCAACAGCAAACCATCACACTCGATGACTCACACGTCGAGGCGATCTATGCCAATCTGTGTCGTGTGTCGAGTACCCCCGAGGAAGTCATCCTTGACCTCGCCCTGAACCCCAATCCGGTTGGAGGACAGGACACAACCATTCGTGTTTCGCAGCGGGTCATCCTCAATCACTTCACCGCAAAACGTCTCGCAGCTCTCTTGGCAGCAACAGTCCAACGCCACGAGCAAACCTTCGGCGTCCTCGAAACAGACGTGCGCAAACGCGTGAGAACGGCCTGACCAACCACCTCCATCACTCAGCATCCAAAGGCCAGTGAGGCAGGCAATTTTCTACTTCGAAAGAATCTCTCGAATAGAAAGCTGCCTGTCTCGTCCGTTTTTCATGGTCAGAGTGAATCGATCTCTTCAAGGGTATTTCTAGATCGATCTTGAGATGGCTTGAAGTCATCGCTCCCCGCATGCCGGAGATGCACACAGTCGGACCTGCGGACCTATTTCAACTCAAAGGTCACCTGGTCAATCGTGCCATTGAAGTCGAAGTTACCTTCGGCCTTGTAAGCTGGCGCGATGGGAGTGATGGAATCGCGACCAACTTCGAACGGTTCCAGACCGTGACGGACCAGAGTTCGCGTGAGCTTACCTTCGCCAGCCTGCTTGCCGTTCACAAACAGCTTGACGACACCCCCACCTGTTTTTGAGCCGTCCGGTGTGAATTCGGTGCTGAGCGTCACTTCTCCTGCAGGAACTTCGACTGTTCCAGGAATATCGACATCTGCGATGTCAAAGCAGGTATAGCGAAAACTCGGCTTCCCGTCTTGAATGTACAGTGACCATCCAGCGGAAAATGCTCCCGCACACGTGATGACTCCTTCAGCGCCTGACTCGGGGATCTCGAGTTTTGCCGTGATGGTGTGTGCACGTGGGAACAGTTGTGGACCGACCGGTTCAGGCAGCGAGACGTGGTTACCGTAATAAGTCCAGGACGTCGGCGGATCGCCCGCGATACGCAGTTTTGGGTCCATTCTCTCTGCAAATCGCGAATCGAGAGGAAGCACGTCATACTTCTGAGCTTCGTCGAGGAACAATTCCTGAAGCTGTTTGAGTTTCGCAGGTTGTTTGTCTGCCAGATTCACGGCCTGAGAAAAGTCTTCGTCGATGTTGTAGAGTTCCCAGGGAGCGTCCAGAAAGTCACCAGTCCGACTGTCGGTGTCCCAGGGAGTTCCAAAGTGCGAGCAGGCGACCCAGCCGTCCTGATAAATTGCTCGGTTGCAAAACATCTCAAAGTATTGGGTCGTGCGTTTTCCGTCTGCATCAGCATCGTCGAACGAGTAAGCCAGGCTGACTCCCTCGATCGGTTTCTGTTGAATGCCTTTGACTTTGGTCGGTGTTGGTATCCCGCTCGCTTCCAGGATTGTCG
Organism: Planctomycetaceae bacterium; assembly: GCA_020426325.1. Classification (GTDB taxonomy): domain Bacteria; phylum Planctomycetota; class Planctomycetia; order Planctomycetales; family Planctomycetaceae; genus JAHBXU01. The sequence goes on from JAGQQG010000129.1 coordinate 16,143, forward strand.
GAACGACGTCGATGACGTGATGAAACTGAGTGCGACGTTCCCCTTTCGCCTGGATACCTTTGGGCCAGTGAACAACCATGGGGTTACGTGTGCCTCCGAAGTGTGAGGCGACCTGCTTCGTCCATTGGAACGGCGTATCCATGGCCCAAGCCCACCCCACAGGTACATGTGGTTCGCTGCTCGGTCCTCCGATCTCATCCAGCCGGTTAATGGTGCTTTCCAGTCCGAGCTGAATGCCCAGGAGACTCGCCAGTTCGCTGAAAGTGCCTTCCAGCCCCCCTTCAGCACTCGCGCCATTATCACCGACGATGTAGAACAACAGCGTATTGTCGAGTTCGCCGGAGGCTTCCAGCGAGTCGATCAAGCGACCGACGTGGTGGTCCGTGTGCGCCATGAATTCGGCATAGTTCTCCATGAGTCGCAGGTAGACTTTTTTTTGATCAGCCGTGCAACTGTCCCAGGCCGGAATTTCTTTGGGCCGCGGGGTCAGTTTCGTCCCTGGTGGAATGACACCCATCGATAACTGACGTTGGTGAATCAGCTCGCGTTCCTTGTCCCATCCATGATCGAACTGCCCCTTGTACTTGCCTTGCCAGTCCTCGGGGACGTGATGCGGCGCATGCACTGCCCCGGTGCTGAAGTAACAGAACCAGGGCTTGTCACGATCAGCTGCACGAGTGTTGTTGACCCAGGTGATCGTTTCGTCCGTCATGTCCTCGGTGAAGTGATAGCCTTCTTCGGGCGTTTTCGGAGGAGCGACCAGCGTCGTGTTGCGGTAGAGCGTGGGATAGAACTGATGTGCTTCCCCTTGGTTAAAGCCGTAGAAGTAGTCGAAGCCCAATCCGGTTGGCCAGCGGTCAAACGGCCCTGCGGGGCTGATGTCCGGCTCCGGAGTGTTGTGCCATTTGCCGAACATGCTCGTTGCATACCCGTTGTCGCGAAGGATCGTCGGGATGAGAGCCGTGCTTTGGGGAATGATCCCCGTGTATCCCGGAAAACCCGTTCCCATCTCAATAATCACACCGGTTCCCACGGAGTGGTGATTTCGTCCCGCCAGCAAAGCTGCTCGCGTCGGGCTGCAAAGTGCTGTCGTATGAAACCGGGTGTAGGTCAGCCCGTTGTCAGCGAGTTTCTGTAGGTTGGGCGTCTGAACCGAACCACCAAATGGCGAGCACATGCCATAACCCACGTCGTCGAGGAGAATGATCAAGACATTGGGAGCCCCTGCCGGCGCTTTGACCGGCGATGGGAAATTGGGGGTCGAGTCGTCGAACGTTGTTCCGACCTTGCCCTTGAATGCAGGATCAGGCTTCGGGAGCTGTTCCTGAGCGTCGAGCAGCGATGCGGAAGCAAGAACTGCACAAGCAAGCAATGACTGCACGAAATGATTGAGAGTTTGCATTGTGAGTGATCCTGAATCAGGTGTCGGTTTACTCGCACGCGGTGTCGATGATACGAAGCAAAGCATCCTCGACGTCATTGGCAACGGTATCGAGTTCCGGTCGATTGAACAGTGCGAGCAGTTGGGTCGGCTTTAGCGTGGAGACTTTGACGGCTCCGCCTTCCTCGTAGACCGAGATGCGACAGGGCAGGGCATTGGAAATGGACATATCAGATTCCAGCACCGTCTTCGCCTTGCCCGGATTGCAGACTTCCAGCACGCGACACTCCGGACCGAAGTCGAGCCCCTTGGCATTCATCTTCTGCTTCAGATCATGAATGCCAAGGATGCCAAACTGATTGGCGGCTGCTGCAGCTTCGATTCGAGCGACGACCTCGTCCACCGTGCCACGGGCCTGTTTCTCGTACAGCATGTCGTTTCCCTCTTGATGGTGATGACGCTCACGTATCAATCAATGCGATGCTATTGGGGTAGAAAGGATGGCTGGACCAGTGGCTCGCGTTGATCGTGGGTTATGGTGTGGTTTTCTCAAACCGGCTCCACAG
>JAGQQG010000012.1 GCA_020426325.1 Planctomycetaceae bacterium
AAGATGCAATCCTGAGACCAAACGCGATTTCAACGTGCGATTGCCGTGCCCCAACACCGGGCGCACTCAAGGCTGTCGATCCAGCAACACAATCACCCATCTTCTTGATCACGCCTCCGATCATCTCAGCGACCGATGTGGCAACTGTCCAACGCTCTGAAGATCCATCTGATGTTCATTCACTCACGGTCAACCTCACTTCGAGTGGCTCCAAGAAACTGGCTGCGGCAACTGCCAAACCCGCAGGCATGCGAATTGCGTTCGTCGTCAATGGAGCTGTGATGGCTGCACCTGCCCTCAAGGTTCCGCTGTCATCAGGATTTCGAATCACTGGTCACGGCATCAGCGACAACCGTGAGGGTCTCTTTGAGGCCTTGACCAAACGGCCGTAGGGTACATTCCATTCGGTCATGGAATCTGACCGACTGGCCTGAAGGTCTATCAACTGTCACGAATTCGTCGACATCACTGTCCGGGAGTCAGTTCTCCTCGGCGACGTCCTTGATGCTGACGAGTTTCAGGCGACCGAAGGGGTTGTGGACAGAGCTTTCAATTGGCCAGTCGTCCGGGGGAGCCGACTTGGCCTGAAAGCGGGGGCCGTGTTCGTCGCAGATCAGGTGACCGTCATCGAGTGGCTTCTCGCCGCTGCTTACATCGCGGATGACTTCAACGAGGGTGTCTGCGTCCGCTTCCAGGTCTTCGTGCCGTATGATGAGGTCCGGGTAGCCGAGGACGTGCATGCCGATGGTCTTCAATTCGCGTTCGCTGCGCATCATGGAAACGAAGGCATAGCTCACTGCGTCCGGACTGCCGTCTTCGGCCATTTCGAGCCAGAGTTCGCCACCATGTGCAAGGGCGCTATTGTCGATGAACACACCCGCTCCGCCAGCCTTCACGATCGCTGCCCCTGCTTCGAGCATTGTTCTCGCTGCGTCGAGTGAACCGCCTGGACCGTTTAGGCCGATGTTGACCGAGTACCGCCCGACGACCGCGAGTTCCTCGTCGGTCGCAGGCTGGCGGCAGGAGGATGCAAACACCTCTGCAAACTGGCCGTCCGGGGGCATTGGAACGAATTCAATCTCAGTCCCGTCGGGGAGGACCAGCAACTCCCCTGTCAGCCGATACCCTTCCGGCATCCGCTCGATGAGGGCTCCCGGATGTGCCCAGTCGCCGGGAATGCGGAGTGTTGTGACCACGGATGGGAAGGTGTCTGTCATTCGTGAGAGTTTCTGAGGCGAGCTGTCAGGTAGTGAACGATTGAGCCATCGTAGGCAACATCCTCTATTTGTCGATGCTGAGAATCACCGGGGAGTTTGTGCGAACCCTTTCCCCTGCTGATCTTCGTCCGTCGAGACGGACGGCGACGAGGTGTTGTTGAAATTATCACGACGTTCAAGGCTGGTCTGGATTCCCGCATTCGCGGGAATGACGGTGAGGGGAGGTGCTGACACCGTTGCTACACCTTCGTTTCGTCGTGCCAGTGTGGAGGCTACCCTGATTGAACGACTCTTTCGACGTGACAACTCACCACGAGTTGAATTCCTGTCTGGCAAATGCGATAAACTGAGCTGTGGGGACGTTTGGTTCGAATCAAGGTCGCGCCCCAGAACAGCGTATACGGGCTGGTTGCGGCGATGTCTGAACGTCCTCAAAATCGGGATGAGTTAGCGGCTCAGGCCAGAGCCGCCGCTGAGCAGGCCTTGAAGCTGGCCAAGCTCGCGGAGGAATCCGCCCGCATTGCCCAGCAGCTGCATGCCCAGGCATTCGATGAGCCGGGAGCATCCCAACCGGGCCGCGATTCCGCTAGCGTTCTCGCTCGTCTCCCTGCTGAAGGAAGCAGCGAAGAGACCCATCCTTTCGTGGATGTGGCGTCCGCGACAGTCGCCTCTGCAAAGCGAAAACCCCGTCGTCATCCTTCGTCGACACGAGGCAGGCTCGCGCCGGCAAAAATGGGTACCGCACCTGTTGATGTCCCCAAACAGGTTCGTATCCGCACGAACCCGGAGGACCGTGAACGAGAGCACAATCCTGTCAAGGAATTCGCACGGCAGTGGAAGTCAATGTTCATCAGCACCGGAGTGCATATTCTGGTGCTGCTCCTGCTGGGATTTGTGACATTCGCCGTGAATTCGGAGAACCCGATTAACTCTGTTCTGGCTTCCTTCGCAGACGAAGAGGTGGTGGTCGAGGAGGCACTGCCGATTGAAGAGCCTGTCGAAGAGGAAGGAGAGCAGCTGGAAGACCCGATGCCCGAAGAGCAGGTGGAACCGGAGCCCGAGGAGGAGCCGCCTCCGGAGCAACCTCCCGAGCAGCAGGAGCAGGCCGAAGTCGTCGAAGAGGCACCGCCCACTCCCGGACCGGAGGCTGCTGAGCAGTCTGCTGTCGATGTTGCACAGGTTGGCAGCCGAAGCGAGACCGGCAAAGCAGCACTCCTCAAGAAGTATGGCGGCACTGCCGCCAGCGAATCGGCTGTTCAACGGACGCTCGACTGGTTCGCGACCATACAACGAGAGGATGGCAGCTGGAACTTCAATGATGTCGGCCAGTGCAGTCATGCGGGTGATACAGACAACCCGATGGGAGCAACGGCCTATGTGCTGTTGTGCTATCTGGGGGCGGGGCAGACTCATCAGGATGGCAATTTCAAGAAGCAAGTCCGTGCCGGTCTGGACTTCCTTGTGCGGAACGGAAAACGCGTTCCAGCCGGAGGAGACTTTCGCGGCCCCAACTGCGAAGAACACGACAACTTTTACGTGCAGGCCGCAGTGACGATGGTCCTCAGCGAAGCGTCGATGATGACAAAGGATCGACGCATGGGGTTGCGGGAGGCAGCACAGGCGGCGGTCGATTTCCTGTGCAACGCCCAAAATCCGACCGGCGGCGGATGGCGGTACGAGCCTCGTGTTGACGGTTGCACGTCCGTCACCGTGCTGGTGACGATGGCCCTCGTCAGTGCTCAAAAGGCTGGCCTCAAGGTGCCTCCACCGGTGTTGGACGGCGTGAGCCATTATCTGGATTCGGTTCGTTCCGACGGTGCTCCCACGGGTCGTTACGGGTATCGTGTCGAGGAGAAAGGGTATCGGGCTTCATCGACCGCACAGGCTCTGCTCGCCCGGATGTATCTCGGTTGGACCAAAGACGACGAGGAACTTCAGCAGGGAATTGCAGTCCTGGACAAGCGGGGCCCCTACGAAAACCTGTACTACTGTTACTATGCCACGCAGGTCATGAAGCACTGGGGGGGCAACGAGTGGGAACGGTGGAACTCGGTCATGCGTGAAGAACTGGTGAGGACGCAAGTCAGCCAGGAGGGGCCCGAATTCGGAAGCTGGACCCCGCGTCAAAGCGGCGGACCGGAGAGTGCCGGCGGACGTCTTTTCATCACATGCCTTGCGACCATGACGCTGGAAGTCTATTACCGATATCTTCCACTCTACGACTCACCTGTGGTTGACGACGCTGTTGCCGAAGCAGAACCAGCAGAGGAGACAGAAGTCGAGAGTGAGTGATGTTGTGAATGTTGTTTGTTGTGAATCTCAATCCATCTGCAAACCATGAGACAGCCCCCTATGATGCGCCTTCTGTTGCTGTTGACCGCTCTGCTTGTGCCCTTCCTGTTCAATCAAACGACAACCGCTGAAGAGACCGACGAAACGATGGATGTCTATTTTGGAACCTACACCCAAGGTGACAGCCGTGGCATCTACAAGAGTACGTTTAATTCGGAGACCGGTGCGCTGACCGCTCCGGAACTCGTTGCAAAGACGCCGGAACCCTCGTTCCTCGCATTGCATCCGACACGCCCACTGCTTTATGCGGTCAACGAGACCTCCGACTACCAGGGGAAGTCGAGCGGATCGGTCACTGCGTTCTCAATCAACGAAGAAAACGGATCACTGTCAGAGTTGAACCAGCAGGCGTCTCACGGTGCTTCGCCCTGCCACATCGATGTCGACCCAACCGGCCGGAATGTCCTCATCGCTAACTATCACGGCGGAAGTGTGGCGGTACTGCCGATCAAGGAGGATGGCTCGTTAGCAGACGCCAGCTGTGTCATTCAGCACGAAGGATCGAGTGTCAACGAATCTCGACAAGAAGGTCCGCACGCTCACTCCATCAATCTGGATGCCACCGGTGAGTTTGCCTTTGTCGCCGATCTTGGATTGGACAAGATCCTCGTGTACCGCTTCGATCCAGTGGCAGGCACACTCATTCCACACGAGCCCCCTTCGACATCCGTCCCTCCCGGAAGCGGACCTCGGCATTTTGCCATGCATCCGTCAGCGAAATTCGCCTACACAAATCACGAGATCACCTCGGAAGTGCGCTCGTTTCGCTACCATCCTCCCACAGCTGTGCTCTACGGATTTCAGACCATCAGCTCCATTCCGGAGGAAGTGCCGGGGAACTCGACAGCAGAGATTCAAGTCCACCCCTCGGGGAAGTTTGTGTACTGCTCGAATCGCGGACACGACAGCATCGCCGTTTATTCCGTCAACGAAGAGACGGGTGAGCTCAGTTTTATCGAAGCCGAGTCGACTCACGGGCAGACACCTCGCAACTTTGGCATCGATCCCTCTGGAAAGTTCGTCATTGCTGCCAATCAGTCCACCGACAACGCTGTTGTCCTGAGGATCGATCAGGAAACGGGTGCCCTCTCGACCTCGGGGCATTCGATCAAAGTCCCGTCAGCCGTGTGTGTGAAATTCCGCAGTCGCTGAACATTAAGCTTTGACAGACTCGCTGTGTTTCTGCCGTACATTCGGTCTCGTGCGGAAACGTAAACTGTGAAAGTGTCTACTGGAGGCGGCTGTTGATGGTCTAAATCGAAACGAAAACACCTCGATTGCTTCTCAGCAATCGAGGTGTGAATTTCTACCTCTCGATTGGAAACTCAGGCCGAGGCACCAAGTCTGCGGCGACGACGCCTCACGACAAACCCGCCGAAGGCGAGTGACCCGAGCAGGGCGAGTGATCCCGGTTCAGGTGTGGCGACGGGTTCACCTTCATCCCCTGTGATCATGATGTTGTCAAAGGCAATGTCTTCTCCGACCTCGGTCAGTCCGCTCATGACAATACGCAGGTCGAGCAGGTTCCCGGTGCCGGCGATATTGGCGACGAACTGTGTAAAAGTATCTGTGATCTCTGCCCCATCACCGAGTCCGTCAAAGTTCGTGTCAACTCGAGGTGCCGTGTTGGAACTGCCGTTGGATGAGGACTGGATCCCGAAAACGTTGAAGAAACTCCCGCCGTCAATTCGAGCAGACACAAGGACTTCAGAATTCGGATCCCATCGGTCAGCCACACCAGGGTCATCATCTTCTGCAAAGAGACCGGAGAAGCTCAGATTTGTGAAACCTGAGATGTTGATCCCGGTCCAGCTGATCAGACCGCTGCCGATGTTGGGGCCCGAGTTTAAGGCCGTTTGGCTGGCACCAAAATATCCGCCGCTGGTGTTCGTAAAACTAACACCTCCGCCGACAGTCAGCCCGCCCGCCCCGCCAATTCGACCGAAGTATGATCCGTTGGAATCGGAGGTCCCGGGGTCCGGCAATGTCGACGTATAGCCGATCGTTGAATCATTGAAGTCTTCGAAGTGGAGAACAATCGCATGTGCAGATTGTGTGCTTCCGAAGAGAATTGCGACCAGAGAGAATGACCCAAAAAGGGATCGCAGAGACGTCATTGGATCGGCCCTCCATGTGATGATCGAAGGTTGGGAACACCTTCATATCCGCGAAGCCTAGTCAATGCGGACCTTCCTTGCAACGTAATCGGTCATTTCTGCCAAAAGATTTTTATCCGCCCATTTTCCCTGATCTACAAAATAACCCTTGGACAGAATGACTGACCATCCCGCCAGAGATTTTACAATACCCCAGTCACATGCAACTCCCGAGGAATAGTGCCCTCTCGGTTGCGAGTTCATGGCCAGCGCGACAGACTGCACCTCTCGCTCCTCGATTCAAATTCTGCCGCCTCATTCTCAGTGGGTACTCCGGATGCAGACGTCACCACATACGGATGCGCTCGACCTTTCGAGCGACCTTCGATCAAGTGATGCAGTCCAGCCCCCGCCACGTGGGTTCGCGAATACGGTGCGACAGCTGGGGCCCGGGTTGATCATCGCCGGCAGCATCGTCGGGTCTGGAGAGCTTATTGCCACGACGAAGGCGGGGGCTCAGGCAGGCATCTCACTGTTATGGCTGATCATCGTAGGCTGCATCATCAAGGTCTTCGCCCAAATTGAACTGGGACGGTACTCGATCACGCATGGCCAGACGACTCTCGTCGCATTGAACACGCTTCCCGGTCCTCGTCTGCGTGTGAGTTGGATTCTGTGGTACTGGCTACTGATGATGCTTTGCACATTGGGTCAGTTGGGAGGCATTGTTGGAGGTGTCGGGCAGGCACTGGCCATCTCGTTTCCAATCACTGGGGACTATCGTGAAGCGATTCTTACTCCGTCGCACGCCGAGTTGGCTCAGCACCTTCAATGGGAGTCTGCCATCCTTGAGGAGAGTGCAGCATTGAAGGAACTGACAGAAGCCGAGCAGCTTTTGGTTCAGTCCGGTGTCGATGCGATGCGGACACGACTGGCAGACCTCGGAGAGAAAGGGCAGATCGCTCTCGAGGCGGTTCGCTCAGGTGAGACGTTGCAGGACCCCTGGACCGTGGATGACCGCTACTGGGCGGCTGCCGCTGCATTGGTCACAGTCGCCCTGCTGTACAACGGGCGTTATGGTCCCATCCAGAACATTTCGACGGCTCTGGTGGTGTCGTTCACGTTTATCACACTCGGAAATGTCTACGCTCTTCAGACATCACCTGAGTGGTCGCTCCCTGTCGAGGAGTGGATGCGGGGCCTAACACCCCATTTTCCGGACTCGGCGAAAGGGCTCGCGACTGCATTGGCGACGTTTGGAATCATCGGCGTTGGGGCTGCCGAACTCATCTTTTATCCCTATTGGTGCATGGAGAAGGGATATGCAAGTTTCGTCGGCCCGCACTCAGACGATGAGGCCTGGGAGAATCGCGCGCGTGGCTGGATGCGGGTCATGCACATCGACGCGTTCGCTTCGATGGTGGTTTACACGGTTGCGACAGTCGCGTTTTTCGTCATGGGAGTTGCCGTCCTGCATCGGATGGGTCTCGATCCGGACGGGATGCGAATGGTCAGCACGCTCGCCGAGGCGTATGTTCCGGTATTTGGTGAGTACGCCAAGTGGCTGTTCCTCGTCGGGGCTATTGCGGTTCTGTACTCAACATTTCTCGTGGCCCTCGCCAGTCAGACTCGACTTTACACCGATGGCATGAAGATTTGGGGGCTGGTGGCCGCCCATGATCGTCGGGTCCATGATCGTTGGATTTCGGTCTACGGAGTCGTGTTGCCCCTCGCTTGCCTCGCCATGTACTGGTCTGGGATCAATCCGGTCACAGCCGTGCTATTGTCCGGCACAATGCAGGCGATCATGTTGCCGATGCTGGGATTTGCAGCGGTCTACTTTCGCGTGAAGCGAACCGACCCGCGGCTCACTCCCAGTAAGGCATGGGATTTCATGCTTGGCGTCTCAAGCCTTGGTCTGCTGATCGCTGGTACCTGGAGTGCATACGGTCAGCTGGTCGATAAAATCTGGCCTGCAGTCCACGCCTGGCTCAATGGATGATAGAATCAGGGCGTCATGCCGGAGGATTTGACATGAGCGAAGAAAAAACGATTTTCAAGCGAATCATCGATGGAGAGATCCCAGCGGACATCATCTTCGAAGATGAACAGTGTCTGGCGTTCAAAGATGTTCATCCGCAGGCTCCCGTTCACGTGCTGGTCATCCCGCGAAAAGAAATCCCCTCAATCGCCCATCTCTCCGATGAAGATGGATCTCTGATGGGACATCTGCTGCTCGTCGTACGAGATCTCGCCCGCCAGTTGGGACTCGATGACGGATATCGTGTCGTGATCAACACGGGCGAAAACGGGGGACAAACGGTCGATCACCTGCACGTCCACCTTTTGGGTGAGCGCTACCTGGGCTGGCCTCCGGGATGAGATTCTGGAACGAAATGAGGATTCCTGTTAGGCTTTAACAATCATGGCTGACTCCAACTCTCCTCCCGCTGATCGTCCTGATGACCCTGTCTTCCTGCATGCGAGGCGTGAAGCACTCGTGATTCTGGGACTCTGGGCTGCTGCAATGTTGTGGGTCGTGCCTTACTGCTACTTCTTCGGATACCACCCGGTTGAGAATCCTGAACAGCTGAAAACCATCATCGGAATCCCTGACTGGGTTTTCTGGGGCGTGTTCGTTCCATGGCTTGTGTGCTGCCTCTTCTCGTTCGTGTTCAGCTTCTGGCTTATCCAAGACGATGACCTCGAAGCCGAGTGAAGAGCTTGGAGAGCTTTTACCCTTCGAGGTGCTAGTGGTCATCCCCGTGCGACAATCCAGCTCGTGGGTATTGACCGAAATCAAGCGGTTCAGCGGCTTGACTCATTTCAATTGCTGACACTCTAAGCGATTCATGCTCAGCATTGCGTGAAAGATGTTCACCTCGATCGTCTCAGCGTGAGGGGCCTCATCGACTCAAAAGTTTCATCTGGCTGATGATCAGTTGTTCTCGACGCCGTACTCCTGGAGCGTTTGAGTTGCAGCCGCGCGACCTAAACGGAAGGCGTCGCCGGCTTCTCCGTTGAAGAAGTCGGACAGGTCGACGAGTGCGGGACCAAGCAGGATCAAGAAGACCGCCGGCATCAGGCACAGAGCGGTCGGGAACAGCAGTTTGAATGTGGCCATGTTAGCGGCTTGATCGGCCCGCTGCTTTTGACTTTCGCGGATGTTGTCGCTGTGATCGGCCAACGCAGAGGAGACGCTGGTCCCCATTCTCTCGGTCTGGATTAGCGTCGAGGTGAAGGAGTTGACTTCGGGCACGTCGACCCGATCCGCGAAGTTCTGAAGTGCCTGTTCCATCGAGCCGACCTTGGCCTGATCGGAAACGATACTGAGTTCCTGCGACAGAGCCGGGTAGACCGATTTGAGTTCGTAGCTCACGCGGTTCAGCGAGGCAGGGAGTGTCATGCCTTGACTGACGCACATGTTGAGCATGTCGAGCATGTCGGGCATGGCTTTGCCGATTTGGTCGCGTCGATCAGCGGCTCGGCTGCGGACCATGAGGCCTGGCAAGGCCCAGCCCAGCATCACCGCAGCCACACCTGCGAGCAACACATACATCTCCAGTACGGGCGGGACCATCAGGAACACGATCCCGAAGAACAGGATCGGCAGGATCATGCCCAGGTAACGAATGGCAGCCAGGTTCAACCAGGCGTTGGGTTGATAGTAGCCCGCGTTTGCCAGCTCACGCTTCATGAGCCGCTTCTTCTCGTCGCTCTCGGGAAGCATGGAGGCGAGCAGCGGTGTCGCACCCCCGAAGATCATGTCGGTATGTCCGGGCACGTCGCCGGGCTCGACCTTGGGAAGAGGCTTGGTGCTGGCTGAAGGTGCGAGGGTAACACTTGCGACGGGTGCGACTGTCTCGGATAGCGCACCGATCTGAGTGACGGCTGATTTTGGCTGCTTGCGGAGGCCAGAGTTCTCTGATTTCAGATTGCTCAGCCATCCCGAGCGACGGCGACGCAGGAAGACGAGGGTCAGCAACGCGGCCCCGACGATGCATGCTGCGACAATCAGGATGGTGCGAAGTTCTGGAGTAAGCATGTCAGTTTGTCCGTCGTCGGATGTCAGTTCTCGGTGTCTCGTCGATGCTGTCTCATGTCGTGAAGAGAGTCGTCATCAGGCCTTCTGGCTGCGGGTCAGGATTCTCAGCACGAAGAAGGAGCCGAGCAGCTGCAGGAAGAAGGCCGCCATCGTTGCCCGGAAGCCCCAGCGGGAATCCAGCAGGTCTGTGAAGTAATTCGGGTCACGCCACATGAAGAAGGCCACCACTGCAATCGGCAGGATGAGCATCAACAGGGCGGTTCCCTTGCTTGCAGCGGTCGCAGCCCGCAGTCGTCCCACAAACTGTGCACGATCGCGCAGAGTCCGTGACAGACGCTCGAGTACGTGGACCAGATCGCCACCCGTTTGTTCGTGGACTGCCAACGCGGTTGTCAGGACGCTGGTGCTGATCAGTCCGGTGCGAACGGGCAGTTCACGAATCGAGTCGGTGACGGACAGGCCCATGTCCATCTTGCGAGTGACCAGTTTGAGTTCGTCTCCTAACGGGGCCGGCGTGTCGTTCGCGACCATCTTCAGGCAGTTTTCAAGACTCCGCCCCGTGCGTGCGGCACGTGAGAGTTCATCAATCGCCGGTGGAAGCTGTTCAGTCATCTTGGCCTGTCGCCGTGAGCGGATGATTGTCACGATCGCGACCGGTGCGACGAAACCGACCAGAGCCCCCATGGCAGTCGCAATCAGACTTTCCTGCATCACAAATGCGAGTCCGGCCAATGCCATCGCCGAGCACGCACAGATGGCGAGCATCAAGGCGGGTGAGACACCAAGTCCGGACTGCATCATGAGTTGATCGAACCAACCGTTCAGCCGGTCCGCGAGGTCGTCCGGATCGCCATGAGCGAATGGCTCATGGTCCTTGAGAATGCCTGCAAACTCTTTGCTGGGCTTGATCTTCGTCGGGTTCAGAACTTCAGTGGACATGGCGTTTTCGGCTGATTGCTAGTGGCTGATGGCCAGCGGGATTGTTACGGGCTTGTTACCAAACACGTACTCCCAATCCTGATTTCCGAGTCTCTACAGTTCCGGTTTGTATTCGTCGCGTGTCTTCAGTTCACGTGCATTGAACAGACGTGAGTTGAGTTCGAGTCCCTTCGTTGCCAGTCGTCGCAGACAGTGCGGCTCGTAGCCGGTCGCGTAGTACGAGCCGAGCACCTTGCCGTCGTTGTCGACGCCCGCCATGCGGAACACGAAGATGTCTTCGATATCGAACTCTCCATCGGTGACGCCGGTCAGTTCCGAGACCCGCATCACTTTTCGCTCGCCATTACTGAGCCGGGCAATGTGGACGAAGATCTGAATTGCAGAAGCAATGTATTGACGAGCAACATGCACGGGCAGTTCTGCCCCAGAAAGAGCGATCATCAGTTCCAGACGATGCAGTGCATCACGCGTGTCATTGGCGTGCACAGTGCTCATGGAGCCGTCGTGGCCGGTGTTCATGGCCTGAAGCATCTCCAAGACCTCAGCACCGCGAGCTTCGCCGACGATGATGCGATCCGGTCGCATTCTCAACGAGTTGCGGAGCAACTCCCTCTGGGTGATGAGGCCCTTGCCTTCCACATTGGCCGTCCGAGTTTCTAACCCGACGACGTCCTGCTGTTGCAGCTGCAATTCTGCCGTCTCCTCAATCGTCACGACGCGTTCCGACGTCGGAATGAATCGGCTGAGGTTATTCAACATGGTCGTCTTCCCGGCACCCGTACCACCGGAAAGCAGGACATTCAAACGTCCTTTGACGCAATGAATCAGAAAGTCAGCCATTTCGGGCGTCAACGTCTGCATCTTCACCATGTCCTCGAAGAGCACTGCCTTCGTACGGAAACGGCGAATCGACAACGTCGGACCTCGCAATGCGAGCGGCGGAATGACCGCATGCAATCGTGAACCGTCCGGCAGTTTGGCATCAACCATCGGCGAGACTTCGTCAATCCGACGTCCGGCCCGACCGACGAGTCGTTGAATGAACCGCATCAGATGGGCGTCGTCTGCAAAGCGGACATCCGTATGTTCGAGCACGCCGTTACGTTCGACGAAGACGCTGTCTGCTCCGTTCACCAGCACGTCGCTGACTTCCGGATCGTTCATCAGCTTCTCGATCGGGCCGAATCCATAGATTTCGTCCATGAGTTCGCTGACCATCGTTTGACGGTCTTCGGCGCTGAGGTTCACCTCACGCTGATTGACCAGGTGGTTCGCCAGCGAGTGAAGCTGTCGACGGAACTCACTTTCCCCAAGCTCGCCCGCCTTGGACATGTCGATGGCGTCGACCATCTGGTGATGCAGACGAGTCTTGAGTTGCTGAAAGGATTTGCGGGGGTCGATCCCGGTTTGGTTCGCTGCCACCATGAGTAATGCCTCCGTTAGGCTGGGTTGACGCCGGACGTCAGTTCAAAGGGTGAGTCAAATCAAAGTTGTCAGGTTGTCGTGGGCGTCTTGCGTGTTTAGTGGGTCAATTGCAGGTTGTAGACATAGGGGTTCGCGAGCTCGTCGCTCTGGGATTGGTCGATGATCGCAGTTCGTGTGGCCATGACTGTGGGTTGAAAGACAATCTGTGTGGTTTCGGTGCCGGTTCCTTCGATCGCCAGAATCCGTCCGGCGACGAACTGTGTCGCCAGCAGTCGCTTGATCCCGGATCCGTTCGACTGACCAGGATCCTGATAGAGGACACAGATCCGTTTGTGTCCGATCATCTTCACGAAGTCGTCGTTGAGTCCTGATAACAGTTTGTCTGTTCCCTCAATTGATACTGGGGTTCCCGTGAGGATGAACTCCCCGCCGAACGTCGTGAGGTCCTCCTCGTCCCAGCCTTCCAGGATCTGGCGACGACACTGTTTCTCGATCAGTCCGTTCCCCGCGTCGATGATCTGAAAGTTGGGAGAAGTCACCTGTGAGGCGGCCTCTTGTGTAGGATTCCCCTGACTCGATGACGAAGTCGATGTCAGAACCATCTCACGAATCCCATCAGGACTTTGTGTGACGGAGTGTGTAGTCTCGTCGTAACCGTACAGGTCCTGACCGTGTTGTTGGACGATCTGCCAGTCCCATGTGTCGTTTCGGGAACCAGTGGTGTCAGATTCCAGAATTCCAAGCGGCATGGCCGGGACATTCGCCCCGAGGATGGCATGGAATCCGATGACATGATTGTTGATCGATGCCTCGGCGATCGAGGCGACATTTCCTGTCTCGACCCCTGTCAAATGGCGAAAGAACAGTGCGACTCCGTTGCCGCGTCGCCGAATGGCCTGTGCTCTCACAATGACTGATGACGGATGGTGATCCGTTTCCAGGAAGACTGGTTCACCTGTGGTAGGATCATCCGTAACCACACCGAAGCGAATGTCTCCATCCGGTGATGAGTCCAAGTGGACTTCGGAGCCGGCGACACGGTTATCGGCCGCGATGGCGACAGCGGTGAAACGGGCTGCCTCAATGATCGCTGTGGTATCCGCATTCGTCCGCAGTCGATCGTCGTCAGCCAGACGACCGGCAGCGGCAAGTGCGGCAGCTTCAGCAGCTGTGGTCAGTTCCACACGTGCTGCATCCAGCCACAATCGATCCAGAATCAAAGCGGCGGCCACTCCGATCACAAGGATCACCATCGCCAGGGCGGGCATCAGAGTACCGCCTCGCGTGGTTGTTCCGGATTGTGAATGAAGGCGTTTCACGGCAAATCAAATCCAAGGTCATTGCTTCGTTGGCCAGGAGGACGTCGGTCTGATCGCCATACGGGACACAGCGACACACCATTGATTCCTCAACATGAACTCCGTTGTGAATCAGGCACCCTGACCCGTCGCCGGAGCGACCGTCCCGGCATCCCGAGAGACACGTCCGCCCCAGTAGCCACCGTTGTTTCCCGGAGCTGTCCGCTCGACGTCACCGGGTTCCATGGTGTTTGGGGGATCATGAAACTCATTATCCAAACCGCCGTTCCCTTGGCTGGCTCGTCCGTCGAGATCAAAGGTGTTCACTCGGCGGCTGCCTCCATCAAAAATCTCTGTCTGGAAGGGTGGTTTCGGCTTCTCGGGAGGAGTGAGTCCGAGCACTTCGTCGAGGAAGGCACGGTTTTCGTCCGCGACAGCCACGCCACCGTTTCCGAGACCGCTCGGGGTGTACGTCAGGTTGATGTTTCCACGATCGCGGGCGAGGAGCATAATGTTGGTTTGCTCAGGAGTGAGTTCCATCGTCACACTGTTTTCTCCACGGTCGACGCTGGAGGAACCGGTCTGGCTGCGATTGATCGCGAGCAATTTGACCCCCTTGAACAGGGTCATCACCATTCCGCCACGATTGGAATAATTGCCGCTGGGGGTGAAATGCACATCGACGTAGTTGCCGGCCTCAATGAGTCCGTCAACCAACGCGGTCCCATCAGAAAGTGACACCGAGATGGCTCGCATTCCGGGTGTGACTTCAAGGGGGGGACGCTCGCCGGGGGCGTAGAGGTCGGAGGTGCGAATCGGCTGAGCCCGCTCAACGGGATTCCTGACCACTCGGCCGACAACGACACGCGACGTTCGTAACACTTCACGATCGAGGTTATCACTCAGAGCCGGTCCCATCCCGATATGAGCATCGGTAATGACCGTTCCTGGTTTGAGGTCGGTCAACGCCATCGGGATTGTCACCCGGTCATCGACGACCGGAACTTCTTCCTTTGCGAACATACGCTTGGCGATGAACGCAGCCACCAGGCCGCCGATCACAAGCAGCATAATCATGGTTAACAGGGCGGGTGTAAGTTTCACGGCTGACTCTCCAAATGTGCGTTTCCAGTGGACTTGTCGATCGCTTTTGAGGGGGGCCACGTCTCTGTGAGACTCTCCTGTGACCGTTCGTCCTGATTGATTTCTATTCTTTCACCATGTGTGACTGGGACGTGAGGTATCTTCCGTTGAGGTCGAAACCGATCGGCCACAGCAGGTTGGGGGATGCAGCTCGCATGGGAACGCGAACCGCAACAATCACCGGATCACCTGAGTGTTCAGCATCCGTCAAGCTGACTTCCGCGTACGGATACAGAGTTCGTCCGAGTGCATGTTTGATGTCTTGATGAATGTCCTCTTCGCCAACTCCCTGCATCGTGGCCCGACGCGCTCCGAGCCTGCTGGCTTCCCTCACGGAGCCTTGGGCGAAGAACAGCATCGTGAATTCCAGGATGCCCATCAGGAGCACCATGACGATGGGGAGTGTCAAAACCAGTTCCATGCTGAGGACACCGTCGCGACGAGTCCGATGTCGCAGGTGATTTTCTGTACGTCGTGATTGCATGGCGAATCGTGAATGCATCGTGACCAGTAATTCCAGTTGCGAGGGGGCGGGAGTCTTATCGCGGCAGGGGAGTTTGGTCGCGTCGTCAATCGAGACTTTTGTTGATCTCCATCAGGGCAACGTCGACAGGTTGAAGAGCATGACAAGCCAGGTGGCTACTGCCACCGGAACTGCATAACCCATCACGCGTCGTGTTTGTCGATCCTTCACGGTCTCTTTGCGAACCGATTGACCCTTCTCGGTCTTGCCGGTCGCAAGGTATCGGTCTTGTGTCTTTTTGAAGCCTTGCGTGAGCACGCTCCATAACATGATGGCTCCTGTGCCCACGATCACCATCAGCGTGCTGACAATTAGCACCATGAGTGTGTGTCGATAACCCAGCCAGACGCTCAGCGCGCCCATCAATTTGACGTCTCCACCACCACCGCCACCGACCATCCAGAGGATAAACAGCACGCCGAAGCCGCAGAGGAATCCCAGTGCCGCATCCCCCAACCCGGACCATCCGTTGAAGACGGCCTGATAGACCCATCCCAGAGCGAAGGTGGGCAGAGTCAGCTTGTTCGGAATGCGCCAATGGCGCCAGTCCCAGAAGGCAGCCGCCGCGGTGAAAGCACCGACGACGATCACGAGTAACCAGGACTGTGGACTTGAGTCAAACATGATTTCTCTTGCTACTATTTCCCAGTCTGTTCAGACCGTGTTGAAACGCTACCACACGTTTCCATTAGTGCCCGTCCCTGTTGCCGAATTGTTACACTTTTCCCTGCTCCATTTTTCAACGTGTCGGTTAAACCCGAATACCGTCAGATCGCACGTTCCCCGCAGTTGGAAGAAAGTGTCCCGGTCGAATCGATGCGACCGTCAGGATCGCTACGACCGGATCACTCAGAGAGAAGGAGTCGACCCGTCAGTGGGACCAAAGCTGGTAGAGAATCTCAAGCCGATGGCGAAATTCGACAGTAACCGTTGACGGTCAACAACCGCAGCTGAGGGTGATTAGAGAGAAACGTGATGTGACGTTGAGATTGGTCTTATAACCAGGGAGGGTCGAATCGGACTGAGTTCACATCGAGAACGCGCAGTATGTCTCGTAATTCGGTTAAAGCAAACCCGTGTCCGGTCGCCCAGAACATGAAGTGCAGATTCTCCCAGCCATCATCCACAAACCGCTGCATCACAAACCGAACCACGGGACTGTGATGCAAGGCCGGATCTCTCAGAGAACCAAAACTGGCCTCATCGAACTCACGGATACGGCGTTTGCCCAGGACGTGTTCGAGTCGCCGATGACGGCAGAACAGCCTCCAAAAGCGGCGGCTCCACTCACGATGGGCAATCGGTCCCACATCGTAGCCGCAGCGTTCGCTTTCATACCATTTGAAAGCGTCCGCTTCCCTGTGCGCAAGATCCCACAAAGAATGGGATAACGAGCAATCACCTGAGCACGTGATGACCGTCATGATGACGATTGACCCCTGACCTGATCAGCCAAGTTGTGACTGATGCGGAGCAAGTGCGGTAGTCACAATCCCTGCAACCCCAACAATCCGCGTCCCTCCATGAGTCTTGTATATCTTCGATGCATCCAGATCGCAAGACGAAACTTGCTCCCTTACGACAAGATGATACATCTGTTCACATCAGGCGCACTCTTGTTACTTTTGTATTCATGCCGTTGACACAAGTTCTTCCCATCAATGGTCCGGTGTACTTGAAGTTCGACAGAGTGATGGTCTGCTAGCCAGTCGTTCGGGAATTGGCTACTCTCATTTCCATCGGGAATCTCCGTGCGGTGTGGGTCACCGTTCATCAACAGGCACAATTCCATGCAGTGTCAATTTTGTCGACAAGGTGAAACTAAGGTCATCGACTCGCGTGGCAGCCAGGACTTTGTCATCCGCCGCCGCCGCGAATGCTTGGTGTGCGGCCGTCGATTTACCACCTATGAGAAGATCGAGGAATCTCCGGTCAAGGTCATCAAAAAAGATGGAACTCGCGTTCCTTTCGATCGCGAAAAAATCCGGGACGGACTCGACAAAGCCTGCTACAAGCGACCGGTCAGCCCTGATCAGATCGAGCAGATCGTCAATGATGTCGAAGCGGAAATTCTGGAGACCGGAGAACGTGAAGTTCCCTCACGGCACATTGGTGAAAGCGTGTTCAATGCCCTGCGATTGGTTGATCAGGTTGCCTTTGTCCGATTTGCTTCCGTCTATCGAGAGTTCAAGGATGTCAACGATTTCGTGGAAGAATTGGAGCCGATCCTTCGCGAGCAACGTCTCGACCGGGCGGGGGCACTCGATTGACCGTGAGCCTTTGTGTGGGATGATCCTGTGAACAGTTTGCTGCCCACAGTGATCCCCGTTCTCGCTTCCTACCTGGTCGGCTCCATTCCGTTCGGCCTGCTTGTGGCTCGGTTTGCGAAGGGCGTCGATATCCGCACAGTGGGGAGCGGCAACATTGGAGCAACGAACGTCGCCCGCTCGATCGGGAAATCGTGGGGGATTCTGGTCCTCATACTGGATGCAATCAAAGGCCTTGTGCCGACTCTTTTCTTTCCCCTCATGACAATGAGTGACGGAGACCCGGGGATCAATCATGTCCACGTGTTGTGCGGACTGGCTGCCATTCTGGGACACATGTTCCCATGCTGGTTGAAGTTCCGCGGTGGAAAAGGGGTTGCTACCGCTCTTGGGGTTGTGGTGGTTCTGGTCCCCTTCGCATCCTTGGTCGCGACAGGTGTGTTCGCGTTGTCATTTGCCGTCTGGCGGATCGTTTCACTCAGTTCGATACTCGCTGCAATCAGTTTTGCGGGCTTCTCACTTTGGAATCTGTGGCCCGATCCTCTCTCTTCCGAGAAGTGGAGTCTGACTGCCTTCAGTCTCGCTATCCCTCTGTTGATCGTGATTCGTCATCGCAGCAACCTGGGACGGCTGCTCAAGGGGGAAGAACCGCGTTTTGGACAGAAGCCTGAACCCAAGCCCGCTGAATCGAAGAAATGAGTGAGGGTCATCGGCTTTCACGCCACTTCTGGATTCTTGACTGTGCTTCTTGATGTTCTTCGATCATCGAAGGATCAAGTGCGCAGCGAAATCCGTTATGAAAGCTGCCGGAAGTGAATTCACCCCGCATGCGGGCTGCACATCGATAGCCTGTGCAACTGTTGGTGTTACACATGAAAGAACCACCTCGCTGAACTCGTTTGATCACGTCCGGTTCGTGGATGTCGCGACTATGATTCGGTCCTTGGGGGTTCCGACGCGGGCTCACAGCATAATAGTCGTCGTGATAGTAGTCCTGACACCACTCCCAGACATTCCCGGACATGTCATACAGACCGAGCAAATTCGGAGGGAATGACCGCACGGGCGACGTCGATTCAAAACCATCGAGATTGAGTCTTTCTGTTGGAAAGACTCCCTGCCAATAGTTGGCCAGATACTTGCCGTCAGGGTCTCGCTCGTTCCCCCACGGATATTTTCGCCCATCATGGAGAGGACCGCCTCTTGCAGCGTATTCCCATTCGGCCTCGGTCGGGAGTCGCTTGCCTGCCCACTGACAAAAAGCCACCGCGTCTTCCCAGTTAACGTGCACGACCGGATGATCCATGCGATCTTCGATTGAGGAATCCGGTCCTGTGGGATGTCGCCAGTCGGCCCCTCGTTGTATCTTCCAGACTTGGTACTCCCAGTTCTGCGGTCCGACAACAAGATTCTCTCGATCAAACTCAGGATTGAAACACATCGAGCCAGCATACAGTTCTTCATCAGGAACCTGGCTCATGTCGAGCCCCGAGCGAGCGAGTTCCTCGCGCGTGGGAACCTTCTCTGCAAACGTGACGAACCCAGTCATTTCCACGAACTCTGCAAACTGCTTGTTCGTCACCTCGGTTTCGTCAATCCAGTATCCGTCCAGTTCCACTTCATGTGCGGGCGTTTCGTCCAGCTTGATCCGATCCGGATTTGGTTCTCCCGGTCGAGGCAGGTCGGGAGTTCCCATCAGGAACGTCCCGCCAGCCACCCAGACCATTCCCTCAGGTGTCTCAACGGGTTCTTCGATGATGAGCGTCGGACCGACCTTCGAGTCTGTTAGTGAAGTCGTTGGCGCCAGCGAGGCAAACAGAATCAGCCCTGTCAATAAGACACCAACAAACCCAAAGAGAATCAACCGCGATGTCATAACGCAACGAGATCAGTCAGAGAAACGGAAAGAGGTCATCACCCCATCATAGCGCAGTGGACCATGAGGGGCAAACTGTGGGCACCCACGTGGAAGCCGAGGTTTAGCAGCGAATCGTCAGGCTATCTTCAGCGATCTGGGTGTTCGCGAAGATCGAACAGGCTCTCGCGATCCCAATGGGATCGTCTGACTCATCCTCCGGGTTCACATGGACCAGCAGCAGTCGAGTAACTTCCGCATTGCTTGCTAATCGTGCAACTGGTGTCGTATGACTGTGACCGGTCATCGCTGCCAGTTCAGTCGCGGAATCCGGGAAGTAGCATTCGTGGATCAACAGGTCGACGCCCCGGATGAAATCCGTGTAGGTCCCGTCGACAGTTGTGTCAGTCACGTAGGCCAACGATTGACCCCGCGTGCGATCATTTCCAGACCAGTCGATGCGATAGGCCGTTGATCCTCCGGGGTGACTGACCAACGGATGATGCGTGAGCACAGCCCCCTGAGGAAGATGCACTTCAGAGATCCCGTCCAATGCCCGAAAGTCGAGATCGGGCAGAATCGGGAAGACCGGCTTCGCAAACAGATGGTTTCGAACCGCCTCGAGCGTCGGCGTGGTTCCGTAGACCGTCATTTTCTTGAGCTTGCCAGTTCCGATGGCAGGCAGCAGGTACGTCAGTCCTGCAATATGATCGAGATGAGCATGTGAGAGGAACAGCGTCAGTTCGTTGGACTCCAACCGGCTCGGCAGACGAAACATCGCGGTCCCGGCATCGAAGACAACCCCCAGATCCGGCAGGTAAATGCAGGCGGTTTGCCGCCGTTCGTTGGGATGATACCCCCCCGTTCCGAGAAATTGCACACGCATGACCATCCCTCCCCGGGGAATTACACTTCCGGGTCCTCGAAGTCATCGTCATCATCCGGATCAAGCATGTCCGGTCGCAACTGGCTGTCCGGGTCGAAAAAGAAGTCCGCCAGTCCCATCGGCAGCACGTTGCCTCCCAGCGACCGTTGTTTGTTCTCAGCCAGTGACTGCAGGTCAACCGCTTCCTCGCCGAGACAGTTAATCAATGCCTCCTGCCACATCATGTCCTTGCCGAGAGGATGATCGGGATCTTGAGCGATCCGCTTAAGTGCATACCGCAGGACATTGATGCCATCACGCGTCGAGAAGTCCAGTTTCAACTGATGCGCCTGCTGCAAAAACTCGACCGTCAGGTTCAGCATCTCAGCATCCGCAAACGGCAGGTGATACTGCAGGATGGCCATCTCCTCAGTCCGCTCAGGATGTTGCAAGGTGAGAGTCGGCTGCAGGCGTGAAAGAATGTAATCGGGAATCTCAAAGGTACTGTCGTCATCGTTCATGGTCACGGCGCAGCGGAAGTCGTGATGCGCCCGAATCGTGACCCCCGCGACGATGGACTCGATGTACCGTCGATGATCGAGCAGGGGCGCGAGCGACGCCCAGGACTTCTCGTTCATCCGGTTCCCTTCATCCAGCACACAGACGCCGCCTCGGATCATGGCTGTGACTAATGGGGAGGCCTGATACTGAATTTTCCCGCTCTCAGCCAGCACAGGCGTGACGAGCAGGTCTTCCGGACGCGTATCGGACGTGCACTGATACACATACAATTCCTGCTCCCGCACACGGGCCGCAGCAATGCCGAGCGTGGTCTTGCCGATCCCCGGCGGCCCGAGCAATCGCGGCGCCAACGGAAGGTCCTTCTCATCCACCGTCAGCCAACAGGCGAGCAGTTGTTTGAGAATCTCTCCTTGACCAATCCACTCGCCTGCCGACGGATCCGGATGCCCGAGGTAGAGCCGCACGCCATCAATGTCTATGTGTTCCTGCATCCAGCTATCGTAGCTGTCGGCCACGGATTCACAAAGTCGTCATCAAGGGGCGACAGTGGAGAGCTTCGTTGCTGCAATCGCATGGCGATCAGAATCTCGACAGGATCGGCAGCACTTCTTTCTGAATCTCACCGCCGGTCACGTGGACGGTGCCGTCGAAGCCGATGAAAACATCCACCTCGCTGCGAACACCGAACTCTGGAAGGTAGATTCCGGGCTCGATGGAGAAGCACGTTCCGGGAAGGAGTCGCCGCTGGTCGCGGGTCTCAAGGTTGTCGATGTTGGCCCCGTTTCCGTGTGTTTCCTGGCCGATGCTATGACCGGTGCGATGTGTGAAGAACTCCGCGTAACCTGCTGCCGCGATGACTGATCTTGTTGCATCGTCGACTTCTGCACCAGTCAGTGGCCGCCCGCTGGCGAAAGCTTCCCGGACGCAGGCAATCCCGGCATCCCGGGCCGCTGCCACGATGTGAAAAATCTCGTTGAACTGTTCCGGAACGCTTTCGCCGACAAATCCGACGCGAGTGAGATCGCTATACACTGCTCGTGGGCGATCAAACTTGGCCCAGAGATCGATGAGTACGAAATCCCCCTCGCGAATCAGTGTGTCATTCCCCTCGCCCGTCTCATAGTGGGGGAGTCCGCTGTGTGGACCGCGGGCAACAATGGGCGGGTGATAGGTCGTCATCCCATGCACGGCAAAGTGATCCATGATGGCAGCCCGTACGTCGCTTTCCTCGATCCCCTCGCCCGTCCTGCAAGCCTCAGCAATTGCTCGCCAGGCGACATCAAATGCGGAGTTGGTATGAACGCTGACCTCTTGATGCATTTGCCACTGGGCTTCATCCCAGGTCGCTTCAAAACGTTGGACCAGATCTCCGGAGGAAACGATCTCCACGCCCTGTTCGCGAACCAGTTCGACTGTGCCGGCGTCGACACGAGCGACATACGGGTTCCCTGCCCGTGGCGAATACTCCATCGCAACAGTGGACAAGCCTTTCACCAGCGATGCGACACCCTGTTCGAGTTCCTGCCAATGGAGGTAGATCGTCTTTTCCCCCGGCAGATGATCGAGTGCTCCCAACTCGATCCGGTGCACTAGCTTGTGAGGTTCTCCGTGTGCCGGAACCACATAGAACCATCGACGGGTTCCCACGTTGTCATCCTCAATCCCGAGCATGCGACACGCCAGGGGATTGGTGCCGCGAAAGTCATACATCAGCCACCCATCAACACCAAACTCCTGAAGAACGGCCTGAACAGACTTCAGATCAAACATGGCGAGTCTCTCGAGCTTGAGGAAGAGTGATGTTGCCCCTCGTCCTCTCACGAGGACTTCAGCGGGAGATCAGCAGGCGTGCGGCTCTCTTGTAGACGGCAGGCTGTTCTTCCTGCAACCTCTCGACAAACTCGCGGGCGGAGGCAAGGGCCTCCCGATGTTTCTGGTCCACCGTTTCCAGATCCACCTGTGACGCCACAATCATGAAATTGACGATCGCCGTATCGATGTGCTTGTCCGGCGGACTCTGATAGCGAGCCAGGAGTTCCGTCGTGACTGACCAGTCTTCCCAGCGAGCAAGATCGGTTATCGACAGTTCCGGGAATTCAGTGATGTCCAACTGTTGACGCACCGACTGACGCAGTCGTTCCTTGTCGATACATCCGTCGCCATAATCCCAGATGAACCGTAACGAATCGATCACTGCGTACCGGTCGCTGGAAGAGCACGATTCCTTCTGCAGAAACTCGCGGTCCAACACGTTGAGGCCTTCAGGCCCGGCGAGCAACAGATAGCCTCCCATCACTCCTGCGATGCCCAGGCGGAGTTCACCGGTCGTCTCCAACGCGAGGTCTTCGAGGCGTTGCCGATCGCTCGCGTCTCCACAGATGCCGAGGAGCATGCCGTAAACTCCGAGCTGTCCCTTGAGTGGCTTGTTACCGAATACCCAGCGGCGCATTTCTTTCCTCGGCAATTCCTCCCGCAGTGCAGATAATTCCTCATACTTTGAAGCAGCAATCACGGTAAATGCATCGGTCGCCACCATGTCGTCCTGAGACTCCAGATGTTTCAGCGCATGTCGAAGTCGCTCATCGGCAGAGGCCTCTGCCGACGGAAGTGTTTTTACGTATGACAGTCCGATCTGGCTGAGCGGAATGGCCCGATCCCATTTGATGACGTCGTCCAGCAGACTGCCGGAGATGAGAAATTGATCTCCCGCCTGTCCCTCCTGATAACGGTCGATCGTCAGGGAGTCATTCTGT
The DNA here is from genome assembly GCA_020426325.1 of Planctomycetaceae bacterium. GTDB lineage: Bacteria > Planctomycetota > Planctomycetia > Planctomycetales > Planctomycetaceae > JAHBXU01. Next base: position 23,301 of record JAGQQG010000012.1, read on the forward strand.
TTTAGGTCCCCTTTAATGACTTCCAGGATTGTGAACTCGGTCGTCGCTGGAATTCCCTGATCGAGATTGCCGGGGTCGCCCGTCTTCCATTCCACGATGAGCGATGCATCCGGCGAGTCCATGCGTTCGCGGAGCGTGAGCTGCTGACTCCCCAGGCAGAACGGACATGCCGTCAGAGCTGGGGAGGAAATTTGCACGCATGCTGTGATGCAGAAGACCAGCAGGAGCAAGACTGCTAAGGATCGCAGTACGGACGTTAATCTTCCCTGAGAATGCAATTTCAACATCAATGGGTCTCCTCCTGAAACCACGACGTCTGTTTGGGCGTGTCGACTCAGTTCACGAAGAAGAATCGCTCTGCCTGCTTGACGGTTTTGGGGTCCTGTTCTCGCAGCTGATTGAGGTATTCCTCAGCTTTGGCGATGTGAGAATTGTCAGCCCCTTCTTCCGGCTCGTCCTTGGACGCTACCAGCATGTATCGGACAATCGCCCGCTTGATGGATGGGATTTCATACCCCTCAGCTCCGTACAAATTCATCAGGCGGTCAATGATTGACCAGTCTTCCCAGCGTGCGAGATCTGCGATGACCAGATCGGCCAATTCTGCCCGATCAAGAAGAATCCGCATCGACTCTCGCAAGCGTTCAGGGTCGATGCGTTGTCCGTAGGTCCACATGAAACGCAGGGCCTGCATGGCCGCATAGGTTTCGCTGAACGGCACATCGCGGTTGGCCAGCTTCTGCTCGTCGATGACCGTCAACCCCTCCTCACCGGTGAGAAGCAGGTATCCCCCCATCACGCCATCAATTCCCAGACGGAAATCATCGCTTTTCTGGAGAATCTTCTCTTTCATCAATGCAGCGTCTTCCTCGGTTCCGCACAGTCCGAGCAGCAGTCCGTACAATCCCAGTCGCGTGGGAGCCACGTCGGGATTTGTGAGCCATTCGCGAACTTTGTCCCGAGGCAGTTGTTCAGCCAGCGGAACGATGTCCTTGTAGGGAGCATTCGCGAACTCACCATAGGCGTCATTCGAGATGAGTTCGTCCGGGTACTCGAGAAACTGAACGAAGTAGCTCAGACGTACCAACGGAACCGCCTCCGGAGAGGGGGCCTGACGCACGTAGTTGAACCCCGTCTCGGTGATTTCAATGGGGCTGCCCCACTCCAGTTCGGTTCCCTTCGTTCCGAGCAGCAGGAACAGATCACCCTCCTTGCCGGCACGATAGCGCGGCAGCGTGATGGTGTCCCCTTTCTTCAGTTCGGTTTCACCTGCATTGATCACTTCGACAACACTGTAGTCAGTCGAACCGATATCCCCTGCTTCGCTGTTTCCCTGCGTCCCTTTTGCCCACTGGACCAGTGCGCTGGCGTTCGCCTGAGCGACCTGCTCAGAAAGCGTGAGTGACGGAGCTGAACAGAAGGGACAGGCTACGAGTCGCTCCGCGATCGTCCCGCTCAGGGCGACGACTGCGAGAACTGCCAGTGTGGCAAAGATCCGTGTTTGGAATCGATTTCGATCTGTCATGTCATCTGCCTTTGTCAGCCGTGTCTTGTGTCACGCGACTTCATTCATCGCGGCTGCGCCGTTATTGGTCAAGCACCAGGGCGTCGTCGAGGAGGTAGAGCTGATACAACTCATCCTCATCAGCTTCCGGAAGAATGTGAAAGATACCTTCGACATCAAAGGCACGTCCCTGGATGTAATCGGTCGTCACGCCATCGCGCATGGTGACTTGAATATGATCATAGATTTTGGCTCCCGGGCCGAAACAGCACTCCTGATTGTCTCGCACGAGAACAAATGTCCGTAATCCTGTGGATTGAAACGCGGGATACATGAAGCCGCGAATCCGGATTCGTTGTCCCTCCAGTCCCGCCAGCCAATTCGGGAAATACGTCTCTGCATCAACTGGAACTGGTTCCATATTGAGGATGTCGAGTAGATTGACATCATCGTAAGAAACACGGAGCGCGTCTGCGTCGCCTTCAGATGTGAAGGACTTTTCCGGGATTAGCAGCTTGATCTCGCGTTGCTCCACGGGGACATCCGAGACAGCAAATAGATTGGGTTCAGATACGGGTAAATCAGCTGCGGGACTCGCCGCTGCATCATTCACCAGTTCGGGCGCGAGCGGCTCCTCAGGTGACGGCGGCGCTTCATTCTCTGCAGGCTCAGTCTGAACCACGTTTTCAGTCGGGGAGTTGTCCAGAGACGACGGAGGCTCTTCCGTCAGTTCATTCGTTGATGCATCTTCGGACTGCTCGGAGACTGACACCGCAATTTCATTGGGAACGGCTTCTGTTGCCGAAGAACCTTCTTCATCGGCCACCTCAGCGTCCAGGCTGCCATCCGCCAAACTGTCGTCCCCACTCCCATCAGACTCTTCGATGGCCTGATAGGTCTGGTACTCATCGCCGGGGCCATCCTGGCAGCCCGCGATGATCAGGCAGGTGAGCGCGAGACAGAGTGTGAGTCTCAGGCGATCCATCAGATAGGGCATTCAGCAAAACCTCTCATCGTGTCCGTGATCTTCGAGGGATCATTGCTCAGAAGGAAGTTTGTGCTTCTGAGAAGTGATCCGCATCGAACATGAACAGGGCTTCCAGATTCCCGCCCTGATAGTTGGGATTGAGTTTGAGCTTGCCAGCAACTGCAACCCGCCGCGGACAATACTCGACACCATCAGGAGTCAGGACATTGATCATATCCTCCAGAGCCGGCTGTCCCCCGAAACAGCAATCGCCGCTGTCTTTCAACAACAGGAACTCGGTGATTCCGGACTGTTTTTGCGTGGGATACATGTATCCCTTGAGAAAAATCGGTTGGCCGACGAGGGCCTTCACATCAGGATGCACATCCTGAATCCCCTCTTCGACAATGAATGCTTTCTTGGAGATGTCTTTTGTGAAGCTGACCCGTTCGTACCCTTCGGGGACTTCGTGTTCGTAGAGATAGAACTGATGAGCAGTCCCGCCGATGGCTGACGTCCCGCTGAGCAGCAGTCCAATAATCGCGAACTTCATTCCCGCGAACGCTCCCTTGGATCGGCCGATCTTCCAACAGGCGAACAGGCTGACGAGTGTGCCTACGAAAGCCATGATCACTCCGAACAGTCCGAAGTACGCGAGCAATGCAGTCAGCCCCAATACCGCGCTCACAGGAGCAACAACGGGCATCGGAACGTAGTCGAACTGACCATATGTCGGATCGTAACTGACTCGTGCTTCAACGGGGGCTGCTTCGGCCCCGCTCTCGGGGCCACTTACATCATCCACAGCGTCCATGATTTGCGACATGGCAGGAATGCCTCCCTTGGAATACAGAACAACTCGGAGTCGCATCGCACTTCGCGATCACAACCATCACTACCGCGACGAGGAAAGCTGCTTTTAGCAGCGCATAAAATGACTCTGAAATTATACTCGATCCCCCGCCTGAGCATACAACTGAGTCTTCGACAAAACGTCCTGTTTGTGGAAGTTCGTCAACACAAACGATTACAGGATTTAGGGAATCGGCAGACGACCGGTCGGGGCGAATACGCGGATTTCGCTGCGGTGTGGACGTCAAGCGACGGGTCCTCTACCGTATTTCGGTCTCCTTCCAAACTGCCAGGATCGGCCCATGCAAGCCTATGTTTTGACTGCCCAAGGCCTTCGATTCGACCCGGATTATCCAAATCCACATTTACGAGACGGAGAGGTGCCGGTCCGGGTCCTCACCGCAGGGATCTGTGAAACCGACCTGCAACTGATCAAGGGATACATGGGATTCCAGGGCGTGCTTGGGCATGAGTTTGTCGGAATCGCAGAGGATGGACCCTACGCGGGCAAGCGAGTCGTCGGTGAAATCAACTGTTCATGCCATCGTTGCGACTATTGCAATGCGGGTCTCGCAAACCACTGTCCGCACCGCAGTGTGCTCGGCATCCTCGATCACGACGGGGTGTTTGCAGAGACCGTCAACGTCCCGCAGGCGAATCTCCATCTTGTCCCCGACAATGTCTCTGACGATGAGGCAGTCTTTACCGAACCTCTCGCCGCAGCCTTCCAGATTCCAGCTCAACTTGATCTCAGCAAGTTTCATTCGGCCATTGTGCTCGGCGACGGCCGATTGGGAAATTTGTGTGCCCAGGTCATCACTCAGGCTGGATGCGATGTCACGGTGATCGGCAAGCACGCGGAAAAACTGCGAGTCATCGATGAACTCGGGATCCCAACCGCACCACTGTCAAGTGTCGAGTTGGAAAGGTTCGCTGATCTCGTCGTCGACTGTACGGGCTCTCCAACAGGACTCACGACGGCGTATCAACTCGTTCGCCCACGAGGCACAATCGTCCTGAAGACAACCGTGGCTGGTGATGCTGGCCCGACACTTGCACCGGTGGTCATCGATGAGATCACAGTGATTGGCTCCCGATGCGGTCCATTCGACACGGCACTCAAGGCTCTTGAATCCAACTCTATTCACGTCACGCCATTGATCTCAGCCAGATTCGCGCTCCAGGAGATTGAGCGTGCATTGACCGCTGCAAGGACCGCACCGAATCTGAAAGTCCTGCTGGACGTCTCATCCTGATCGCAGGAACTTCCTCACGGGGGCAACTTTGGTCGGAACTCGGTCTCTCAAAGTTCCATCACGGCTTCGATATCGTCATCCAATTTCGGAGTCCGGGAGAGCAGCGAAATGCTGACGAAAAGAACGAGAGACAACAACAGTGACAAGGCCCCGACGTCGAATCCCCAAGGCAGCTGAACCTGAAAGAATTTCACGCCAAAGTTGACCACAAGGCTTGTAATGATGGCAACATTGGCTGCGAGAGGCGTCGCCCGCTTCCAGTTGAAGCCGATCGCGACCGTCGGCACCAGGGCTGCTGCAAATGTGCCCCATCCGAAGGCGCCCAGCAAGGCGACCATACGCTCGCCGGCGTAGAGACTGAAGAGCGAGGCAAACACCGCGATCAACACGGTCGCTGTCCGCGCCCAGAAGAGTTCATTCCCCAAGGATTCACCGCGAACGGCTCGGGGAATATCGTGAACAACGGCCGCTGCTCCGATATTCAGAAAACTGTCAGCCGTCGACATGATGGCCGCGAGCAGTCCTGCAAACACAAGACCGGCCAGGAGCGGATTCGTGTAACTCTGCAGGAACTGTGGAGCTGCGGAATCCGCATGCACCAGGTCGGGATGATGCCCTTGCAGGACGAGCGCTCGCATGGCAAGGCCAATGCTGATCCACAGCAAAGCGGTAAACGAGTAGCCGATGATCGAAAGTGGCAGCATCAGTCGAATATCGGAAACTTTTTTGGTCATCATCATCTTTGTGACGACGTGCGGCTGCCCTGCCCCGCCGAGAGCAAAGACGAAATACCACGACAATGATCCAAGGATGCCCATTGTCCCCCAAGGGCTGATCGTCGCTGGATCGTCCTGCACGAGTGTCTCAGACATCCCGCGAAACCCGCCGTCCACCGCTGACATCGCTGCCCAGCAGACGAGAATCGCTGCAACGACCATCATGACGCCCTGAACGACATCGGTGTACACGCCTGCGATGATGCCACCTGTGACGCAATAAAAGACAAGCACCGCACAGGAAACGGCCACGCAAACTTCGAGCGGCACGCCGGTCTCGGACACATAGCCGCCAAGGATGTCGTCGAGCAGGTTCTTGAGAACGGTCGCCATCGCCCGGATTTGTGCAGCCAGATAGCCGATGACTCCCAACAGGATTGCCACAGCTGCCCAGAATGAGACGCTTCGACTTCGATAGCGAGAACCAACCGCATCCGGCAGTGAGATGGAATCACGGAGTTCCGCAAACAGACGGATGCGCGTGGCGATGAGGTGGAACGACAGGGCAAACCCAATCGCGGTGCAGACCACCATCCAGATGGAACTCATCCCCATCTGATAGACGAGACCGGGGCCGCCGACAAATCCGAAACCGCTCATTGTGCTGGAGAAGACGGCCACGCTGGTCACGAAGATCCCCAGACTTCGGCCTGCCATGAAGAAGTCGTGCGCGTCCTTGGTACGCCGCATCGCCCAGAGCCCGACCCCGATACACATTAGCATGTAGAGTGCGACGCTGCCGAGAATGATCTGTGAGCGATAGGCTTCCATCAGCGGGATTCTCTCTGTCTCAGTGGCCGTTCAGTCGGGGTCGGCTGATTGTTCTGATGCGGATGAGCTGGACTGATTTGCTGCGACAAGTTCTTCAAACCGGGCCAGAGATTCCGGGGGAATGATCCAGCGGTCGAATCCAACCAGATATGCCAGCACGAACAACAGAGGGGCCGACCACATCCCGAATAACATCCAGGAAGTCGCTGCCGGAAACCATCCCAGGAACGAAAAGTGTTCACTACGAATGGCTGTGCGGTTCGCGATGGACATCATTGTGAGCGATCCGGCATAAGCAAGTGTCCCGACTCCGAACAGAAACCACAGCGAGCCTCTTCCTTGACGGATTGAGTGCGAGATCCCCAGAGACATACACGTCACAAAGAATCCGATTTGTGTGAGACCGAACAGCCAACCCAACAGGAGAATCCGATCGGGAGGAGGTGTCGGGCTTCCCTTGAGCATTGCCGCATGCCCGTCGTGCGGTACACCATGTCCTCCGGCTGGCTCAGGTGTTGTGAGAGCCACCCCTATCACGAGACACATCAGTAGCAACCAGAACAGGAGCCATCGTTCAGCACTCATGCCGACACTTTGGAGTTTTTGACTGAGAGGAAGGAGAGATTGTGCATCATTTCAGACGGACGGCGTTCATTCGTCAACCCGCAGATGGTGTTTGAAACGAAAGACTCTGAAGATGTTGTGGTGCTCAGTCATCTCGCATTGATCATCTGCGTCATTTGTTTCGTCAGAGGATGACAGACGACGCGATCAGATGTTGATGAAGAATTCCTTTGAATATTGGGGAAGATTTGCAGGAACAGAGTGTTTAAGATGTTGGCGATCAACCACAGTCGTTGGCGCTCAACGGCTGAATCGACGTTCACTCCGAAGTTGATGCGAAAAGGGCAGGCAACATGCAAGGATCAGCCGGGCAGAGGTTTCAGGTACGTACAATCATCCGGAGTCTCAGTGTCATCGCACTCCTGGCCACCAATGTCGTGGCCCAGGATGAAGTCCCCATTCTGGCCCTCGACGCTCACGGGCATACGGCGGTCGTGAACAAGGTCGTCTTTACACCGGACGGGAAAGAAGTCATCACGGTTGCCGATGACAAGACGATCCGATTCTGGGACGTCGCGACTGGCGAGCCGCTGCGGGTTCTGCGACCACCGGTTGGAATCGGTTCGGAAGGGATGATCTATTGCGTGGCCATCTCACCCGACGGCCTCACACTGGCAGTCGGCGGCTACGGGTTTTCCGGAGGAGATCACTGGGTCTCTCTGATCAATCCACAGGAAGAGAAAGTCAAGCGCGTGCTCAAAGGGCACTCGAATGTCATTCACGACCTGAAGTTCTCTCAGGATGGGAGCATGCTGATTTCTGGTTCCGGCGACAACACGGCTCGCATCTGGAATGTGAGTACGGGAGAGACGATCCAGGTTCTCGAAGGCCATGAACTGGATGTCTATGGAGTGACTTTCGCTCCAGACGCGACCCGTTGTGCGACCTCCTCGTACGATCACACCGCGAGAATCTGGTCGGTCAACACGGGCAATCAACTTGCCGTCCTGGAAGGACACGAGGCTGAGATTCGCTGTATCGACTGGTCTCCCGACAACGTTCAGATCGCCACCGGCAGTAAGGACCAATCGGTCAGACTTTGGGCGCTCCCTTCCGGGCGCTTGATGAAGACCATCGACAATCTCGGCGATCACCATATCTCAGCGGTCCGCTTCTCAGCTGACGGCCTGAAATTGCTGTATGTCCACGGATTTGGTCCGACGCAGGATGTTGCTGGTTTGATCGACTTAAAGACCGGCGAGCAGACTGTGCAGTTCCTCGGACATGACAACACCATCATGGACGGTCGCTTGTCACCGGATGGCGAACTGGCTGCCACGGTCGGTGGTAATGATGAGGAAACCTTCATTTGGAGGCTGTCTGACGGACAGCAACTTCAGAAGCTCGTCGGTCAGGGACGGGTCCCCTGGTCGGCTGCATGGAGTGCAGACGGAACGACGATTGCCTGGGGGAACAACAGCTCGGGCAGCTCTCTGGAAGCGAACAAGGCCCTCGAACGCTCCTTTAACCTCAAACTTCTGGAACACGGCGAACCGGTGACGGAGAATAACGAGGGTCGCTTTCAACGGGCCATCTTCGAGAAGAATGGGCTCAAACTTGAATCTTCCGGGATTTCGTCTGTCGATGTGAAACGCAATGGCCAGACAGTCACCGTTCTGGAACCCACGAGCGACTACGACAAAGCCTACGATCGCGTCCGTTGTTTCACCCTGCTTGCGGACAACCGTGCTGTCGTCGGTTCTGGGTTTGCACTTTGGATCTATGACACCAACAGCGGCGAGCGTCTCCGACAACTCGATGGTCACAGCGGCGCGATCTGGTCAATGAGCCCATCGCCGGATGGCAGGTATCTGCTCACCGGTTCCGGCGACATGACGCTCCGCGTCTGGGACGTCAATGCTAAAGGCGACGGTCCGATTGAGCCGCTGCTTAGCTTGTTCTTCGCAGAAGAAGAATGGATTGCATGGACTCCGCAAGGATACTACGCATCCTCCCCAGGAGGAGAGCGTCTTATGGGCTGGCACGTGAACAATGGACGTGAGCAGCTGGCATCGTTCTTTCCGGCATCTCAGTTCCATAAGCAGTTTTACCGGCCGGATTTGATTCAGGAAGTTTTGCAGACCGGAAGCGTTCAACAGGCTTTGAAGGGGATAGGTTCCAGCGAGCGAATCACCACGGTAAGCCAAAATCTGCCTCCCGAGGTTGACATCGTCTCCCCGAGTGATGCCTCGACAGTGGCATCATCTCCCGAGATCACCGTTCGTGTCAGTGCGACGCAGACTGGCTCGAATCCGGTGACCTCTCTGCAAATCCTGCTTGATGGGAGACCATTGAATGGACAAGACGGGATCGTCCAGTTCGATGGATCGTCCCGGACAGTCAATCACAGTTTCCATGTCCCGTTGGTTGCCGGCGTGGAGCATCGAATTGTCGCTCGTGCCAGCACGGCAGTGAACTTCGGCGTCTCGAAAGAGATCACTGTCGTCTATCAGGCACCGTCAGAGACTGTGCTGCTGCCATCACTGTATGTCCTGGCAATCGGGGTCGCCGACTATGACGATGAATCGCTGAAACTCGACTTCGCGGATGACGATGCGCGGCATCTCGCAGACGTATTGCAGGAACGGTCGTTCGGTCTGTTCGACAAGATTGACACGCGGCTTGTCGTCGACAAGGACGCTACACAAAAGGGCATTCTCGGCGGACTGTTGTGGCTCAAACAGCAGATGACCCAGCACGACATCGCAATCCTGTTCTACTCCGGTCACGGTGCCAAGGATGAGACTGGAAAGTTCTACCTGATGCCGTCAGATGTCGATACAAACCAGCCTCTGGTGCTCTCGGGAGTGGCCGAAGATCAGGTGAAGGGAATCTTGCAGGGCATCCCCGGCAGGCTGATCATGATGCTCGACGCATGTCATGCCGGTGTGATTGGCGGTGACACACGCAAGAGCTCCACATCACTCATGGACGACATTGTCCGCGACCTCGCAAACGATGATTATGGTGTGGTGGTGATGGCCTCGTCGATGGGGCGTGAGTATTCGCTTGAAAGTCCCGACAACAAAAGCGGCATGTTCACGTTGGCTCTTTGCGAAGGCCTCGACGGCAAGGCTGACTATAATGGTGACAAATATGTCTACCTGAATGAACTGGACACATACATCAGCCAGCGCATAAAAGACTTGACAGGAGGGAAACAACACCCAACAACTGTCAAACCCGCCACCATTCGCATGTTTCCAATTTCATCGATCAAATAACTCGATGGAAAGTCTCGAGTGTGATCTCTAGAGATCATTCCCCTCGTAAGGGCGCAATCAATTGTCCACTGATTGGAACTAAGCTTCGCTGACAGCGATCGCAGGTGAGAACCCAGAGACGTCCAAATCAGGGTTTTCTCTATTGATCAACTGGCTGATGACGCGGGCGGTAATCGGCGAGAGATGGAGTCCGGCTCGGAAGTGCCCTGCGGCGACGAATAGGTTTTGTGTATCGGGGACTCTCCCGATAAAAGGCATGCCGTGCTTCGTGTGGGGACGCAGGCCAGCCCAGGCACGCTCGAATCTCGCGTCCTTGAGTGACGGGACAAGACGTTGGGCAAAGGTGAGCAGTCTCTGAAGCCCCAAGGCGGTGTTCTGCTTGACGTATCCGACCCACTCTTCTGTCGATCCAACCAGAACCCTGCCATCTTCCCGGGGAACAAGATATCGAGGTCCGCACTCGATGACATGTCGGAATGGTGGATTCGGATAGGACAAAAGGACAATCTGCCCTCTCACCGGCTCGATCTGTAATTGACAGCCGGCACCTTTCAGGAGTTCTTGCGACCACGCCCCGGCAGCGACAACAACGGCCCCCGCCTCGAAACGGTCGTGGGTTGTCTGCACACTCGTCACCCGAGCGTGATTGCGTTCAAAACCGACGACTTTTTGCCCCGGACGGATGTCGACCCCGCGAAGCTGACAGGCGACGAGCAATGCTTTGAGATGCCAGGGGTTTCGGACCTGTGCCAAATCTGGCAGCCGATATGCTTGGTGAATCTCAGTGCTGACTGCCTGTTCACAAGATTGAATGTTCGAGTTGGTTAACGTTTCGACGACCGTGCCTGCCTGTTGCCACGCCTGAACTTCACTTTGAAGCGACTCCGTATCTCCGATATCGCTGACTCCCAACCCGCCGCAGCGGCGGAATCCGTTGTCGATCCCGGTCTTCTCTCGAAGTTCTGAACTCAGTTTCGGCCAGAGTGTGTTTGTCGCCCGAGTAAGACCGGCGAGAGGATGTGCAGGATCGCCCGGGTATGCGGGAGGGAGAATGCCAGCCCCGGCCCACGACGCCTCCTGACCAGGTTGCTGCTGGTCGAGCAGAGTGACCTTGAACCCGCGGCCAGCCAGTTCGTACGCGGTCGTCAGGCCAATGACACCTCCTCCGATAATCACAACATCTTGAATCATTCGCTGGATACACTTCCTTTTGACTCAACGGCCAGATTGAACAGAGTTCAGAAACGCAGTTCCAAACGTGTCGAGATCACTGCCTGCTGCCGACTTCATCGCGTCGCCGAAATCCTGACCGTCACGTACCGCTTGAATGAACTTCAACATAGTCTCACGGTTGGTCTGCTCTGAGAAGAACTTGACGATGGAATAGCCGACCGGCCCGATGTCAGCAGGAGCGAAGGTTCCGTCGGCGAATAACTCGGTAGTCGTCTTCACCTGCCTAAGTCGAGAGACAGCGGCTTCGGGAAGGGCCCGCAGATACGGATCAGTGGGCTCCTCAAGAGCGGTGAGATGAAGTCCAATCCCTTGTGTGAGGACCTGATTCGGCTCAGCTGCCCTCCTGAGATAAGCCTCGATCAGATGGGCTTGAAGATTCGTCCGTAACGATGGGGTGGTGTTCGTGGCCTCGTCACCCGTGTCCAGCAAGACAATACAGGCGTCGGAGGCCGACGGAGTCACGACTGTATCACCGAACAGCGTGTCCGACTGTCGCAGTGAACGGGCAGAGAGGAAGTATTCGGTCAGGCCAAACCGCTCTTTGAAGACCAGGATTGCGAGTTTGCCACGCCAGACTACCTCCCCCTCTGCGAACGGGGAGTCGCCGAAGGTCTTTTGCACGGATTTCAACTGCTCAGACGCCCATTCACCAACCTCCCTCAAGCGTTCTTCTGGAACATCACCAAGGATCAAAAACTGATCTGTCTCAATGGTTCGATGTTCTACATTGGGAAGCGACTGCTTCCAGAGTTCCTCAGTACGCTCCTGTCGATGTGCCGCGATCTCTTCAGCAGCCATCTTGGTGAATTGTTCGGCTTCGAGATTCTCTGCGGACGGAACATAACTCGTCAGCAACGCACGTGGGTCGTCGCCATCGAAGACGTTTCCTTCATCGAACCACTTGACAAGGTTCTCATAGTTTTCGCGAGTGAGCCTGCCGTCACTTGCCGGCATGCGGGGATTTTCGAGCCCACCGGTCAGGCGGAACAGTCGACTTTCTTCTCTTTTGCCCGGCAGGATGACGGCACCACTGTCACCCCCGACCATTATGTTCTCGAATGTCGTCAGCGAAAGTCCGCCGCGAGGATTGTTCCCTGAATGACAGTTCAGGCACAGTCCCACGATGAACGGAGCGATGTCTTTGGTAAACGAGACGGTTTCCGTCCCCTTCGGGCGCGGGATCTCGACCTCTGGGCGTGGTTTGGCGAGTTCACTGAGCGGTGTCTCCTCGCTGGCCCCGTCAAATTTCGCCCCTTCGTTGATCCAGGTCCCAATTGTTTTCACCACCTCCGCGGACAGGGCATCCTTTCCGCGAGGCATACGGAACATTGGATCATTCGTCTGTAGCCGGGCAATGATTCGACTCTGCAACGGTGCCCCGGGAGTGAGCAGTACCCCACCGACTCCCCCCTTCTTCCATCCGGTGAAGTTCGTCAGGTTCAGCCCCGCTCGCGGGTTCGCATCGCCGTGACATTCCAAGCAGTGCTTGACGATGACTGGGGCAACATCGTTGGAAAAGCTGACTCCTTTCGGGGCTGGTTTTGCCATCATCCGCCCCCGAAGTGTGTCCAGTGCCTTCCGTCGTCCTGCGATGTGTGCAGGAAGCCCCAGCAATCGACGACTGGTCTCAGGCACCTCTGCCGCCTGGATGATCGCCTTTAGCCGTTGTTCGGCATCAGCCAGCACGGACTCGGCTTCCTCCAGTTGCTTCTTCCGAAGAAGTGATGAGAGTTTTCCAAGGTCTTTCTTGATCTCACGGAGTTCCTGTGTCTGTTCGGGGGTTACTTCTGCAATACAGACCGATCCCGCCCCGATCAACACGACCACGAAGGCCAGCGTAATTATGTACAAACAACGGGACACACCCATCTTCAGCAGTTTCCACATGATCGACTGTCATCCCCGGATGCATCACCGTGTCTGAGAAGGAACCGACTGTGCAAGGCTGGGAGCATCTTCGTCGAGGCTCGGTCCCAAGTCTTCACGATCGTCCTTGCCCCGGAAGTACACTTTGACCGGGACTTCCTGAAACGGCAACATCTCGCGAAACACACCGAGCAAGTAACGTTTCCAGTGACCGTCAAACAGACTGGGGTCGTTACATTTGAGCACAATCGTCGGCGGCTGTGTTGATACTTGCGTTGCGAAGTAGATCTTCGGTCGCCGATTCTTCTTGTGACGAGGAGCATTCGCTTGCACGGCTGCTTTCACAACCCGGTTCAACTGACCGGTTGAGACACGCTCACGCGATTGCTTGTAAATCGACTGAGACAGGTTGATGAGTTTCTTGACATTCCGACCCGACTTGGCAGTGATGAATGCGATTGGAGCGTGTCGCATCCCAGGAAAGTTGTGAACCAGATACTCGGTCCATTTCTCCGTGGTCATCTCCATGTCGAGCCCTTTGTCCCACTTGTTGACCACGAAGATGCACGGCTTATAGTTGGCCTCAATCTCATCGACCAGTTGCTTGTCGACACGGGAGATGGTGTCGGACGCATCGAACAACATCATTACCACATCGGCCCTGCGAATACTTCGTTTGGCTCGGATGAGTCCGTAATACTCGATGTCATTTGCCAGACTCTTTCGCTTGCGAACACCAGGAGTGTCGATCGCGACGAACGACTTGCCGTCCAGTTCGAACCGAATGTCCACGCTGTCCCGGGTTGTCCCCGCCACATCGCTGACGATCATGCGGTCCGTTTCCGCCAACGCATTGATGAAGGTGCTCTTGCCAACATTACGGCGTCCCACAATCGCCAGCTTGAGTTCCGGTGTCGTTGCCAGAGACTCACCTTCGGTCGCCTCATTTTCTGTTTCCGGTGGCAGACGGTGGAGGATCGCCTGTAATAACTCGGTTCGGTTGCGTTTTGCTTTCACACTGGTGATGACCACATCATCAGCTTCCGACCCACCACCAATCAGGGCGTAGAATTCTGCAATCTCCTGATCGAGTCGGGTTGAGTCACACTTGTTGACCACAAGCAGCTTTGGAGTTTCCACCCGACGAAGTCGTTCGGCCACGTGACGGTCAAGCGGCGCCACCCCCGATTGCCCATCGACGACAAAGACCACCAGGTCGGCACTTTCAATCGCGATGTCAATTTGATGTTCAATGTCAGCTGTGAGATTATCCACATCCTCAACACCCATCCCACCTGTGTCGACCAGGTCGAAATAACGGTTCTTCTCATGGATCAAGTGGCTGACCCGGTCACGCGTGACTCCAGCAGTCGGATCGACAACCGAGACCCGTTTGCCTGCCAGCCAATTCAGCAGCGAACTCTTGCCCACATTGGGACGACCGACAATGACTACTTGAGGAACCGACATTGCTTACGACTTCCAGATGAAATGCTGCCCGAAAAAATGGGAAGCGGGTGCTTGATGCTCAACAATCTGCACAAGCTCACCTTCAGTCTATCAGACTGTGACCGGCGATGCCCGCCCGGCATCGTCGCATCCGTTTTCAGCACAATCATGTGAGAAATCGAGTCTTCTGCACGATAGCTAGGAAAACCCGCCTTCAGGCGAACGACTGCAGCAGGACTCCGCAGAGGTAGGCCAAACCGGCTGCACCGCTCCCCACCGCCAGCGTTTCGAGGCCGGACCAGGTCCAATGCTGGTCGACAAAATACGACTTGGCAGCACCAACGGCGAAGAAGGCGACACCGGTCATCATCGTACTCCACAGATAGGGGGCGGAGAGTTCACTGTCTCCCAGGAGACGGACAAGGAACGGAAGCAACGGGATCATCCCGATTGCGATGAAGGCGACGAAAGTGGCAGTTGCAGATTTCCAGGGAACGGGTCCGGCCAGCGCGACCCCGTGCTCTTCTTTCAGCATGGTCTCAACCCAGCGTTGGCGGTCTCCGGTGATGATCTCTACCGCTCTGTTGAGATCGTCGTCCTCGAATCCTTGAGCGTTCATGATCTGTCGAATCTCCTCCCGTTCACCGTCAGGAATTCGGTCGATGTGTTCTTCTTCGATCCGGCGGAGGCGATCTCGGTGTTGGGATTCAGCCCGTGTCCCCAGAAAGTTGCTGGCCGCCATGCTGAATCCATCGCCGACGAGGTTTGCGACGCCCATCACTACAATGATCCCGGGTGGCAGGCCTGCACCAGCCACACCTGATACCACAGCAAACGTCGTTACCGCGCCGTCAATCGCACCGTAGACGAAATCCTTGAGATAACTGTAGCGAGGCCCGTCGGAAAGACGTGCACGAATTGCATCCGGCGAATGTGTCGCAGTGAGGACGTTCTTCGGAGCGTGGAGAGAATTGTCGTGATTCATGGCAGCACTCTTCGCTCATGTCTCAGAGTGTCATTCCGAGTGGTACGAGACACCTGTGAAACTTTACCTCATCAGTGTGAGCGGAAGGCGAAATGATTGCTACCGATACGACGATTCGTCGATCTCGAATCTTTCAAGCAGTCGATAAAGTTTGCGACGATGGATTCCGAGACTGCGCGCGGCTTGAGCCTTGTTCCCTTTCTCCTGCTGCAACACATCGATGATGTGAGCTCTTTCGATGAGATCCAGCCGCTTGACTCCCGCGGTCACGAGGGCGACGCCGTCTCGTGGAGCAGTGTCCATGACCTCATGGGGGAGATCGTCAACGGTGATGTGGTGTTCATCGGCGAGAATCGTGGCACGCTCAAGAGCGTTGATCAACTGACGAACGTTCCCTGGCCAGTGATAGTTGACAAGCAATGTCCGGGCGTCCGGCTCGATCTCCCAGTCCGTACCGAGATAGTGGTCAATCAGCAGGTCGATATCGCCCTCACGCTCGCGGAGTGGTGGCAACACCAGTGACATGACGTTGATGCGGTAGTATAAGTCTTCGCGGAACCGTCCCTCCACAACTTCTTCACCGAGGTCGCGATTGGTGGCTGCCAGGATTCGCACGTCGACCCTTCGCTCCTGGTGTGAACCGACACGACGGAACGAACCATCTTCCAGGACGCGGAGTAATTTAGGTTGCAGACTGGTTGGCAACTCGCCAATTTCATCGATGAAAAGCGTTCCCCCATCGGCCACTTCAAACAACCCGTTTTTGGTGTCCGTGGCTCCTGTAAACGATCCCTTTTCATGGCCGAAGAGTTCGCTTTCGACAAGTTGCTCCGGCAAGGCCGCACAGTTAATCGTGACAAGCGGCTTGTCGCATCGTTCACTCGCCTGATGGATGGCTCGGGCGACTAACTCTTTCCCGGTGCCGCTTTCCCCCTGAATGAGAACCGCTTTATCGGTTGGGCCAACCCGTTCGACAAGTCTCAGCACTTCCAGCATGGCGCGAGACTTGCCGATCATCTTGACATCAGGACGTGATCTTCGAATCACCGCTCTGAGTTGCTGATTTTCTTTTTGCAGCAACCAACGTTCCTGAGCCATGCGGCATCGATGCTCAAGCTCACTGAGAGGGAAGGGTTTTGTGAGATAGTCACAGGCCCCCATCTTCATCGCTTCGACAGCATTTTCGACGGTTGCCTGCCCGGTCAGGAAAATGACTTCCGAATCGACTCCGTCGGCTTTCAGGCGTTGGAGCAATTCCAGCCCGGAAATACCGGGCATGTTCATGTCGAAGATGGCGACTTGAAAATGCTTCCGTTCGCAATGCTTCAATGCCTCCTGACCGTTGGCCGCTCCCTCGACGTGATGGCCCTTGCGGTGCATCCATTCAACGGCCATTTCGCGGAAGCCGTCGTCGTCTTCCACGATCAGCAGGTCGATGGGACGTAGTTTTGACATCCTACCAATTTCCAATGTTGAGGGACTGATGTCCAGAAAATGTGGAATGCAGGAGTTGATACTCTCTCTGTCCTGCATTCCGAGTTACGCAGACCGTAGTCATCCTTTTACAGTGATCTTTCGACTGGCCGCCTCTGCGGTCTTGGGAAGAGTGACCGTCAAGACACCCTCTTTCAATTCAGCATTTACACGGGTTTGGTCCACAGCACATGGCAGCAGGACAGTTCGTGAAAACGTCCCTTTTCGGCGTTCCACCCGATGATACTTGCGATCTTCTGCTTTTGGCTCTTCAATTTCATCGGTATGAGAACCACTGATGGTCAGATAGTTTTCATTGATCTCAATGTCGACTTCCTCCGGTTTGAAACCTGGTAGATCGGTCTCGACACGAATCTCATTGACCGTCTCGGAAAGATCAATACTTGGGATCATCTCGGCTTTCCCGCGGAACAATCCACGATCTCCGAGGATGTTATCGAATGCATCTTCCATTTCCTGACGCAATTGCCAGAAGGGATGGCGACCACTCTGGGAGTGTGGAACGGCAGTCTGTGATTTCATAGGGGTTGGCATAGCGGTGTCTCCTGCACAACGGGGAATCTGATTCCGCCTGACGAAAAACTGTTGACGCGGTACGGGATCAAACAACTCCAATGGTTAGCTCTTCTTCATGCTCCGATGAGACTCCTTTCAGCTGAATGACTGAATCAACCGCTCCTCGGCCAACTCATGCTCATGGAGTTGATCGAGGAAGCCTTCAACTCGCTGTCTCGCTTCCCCCCAGCAGACACCCGGCTGCAGTGATTGCAGTTCCTCGATGATGGCGTCAAGCTCAGCCAACAGTTCAGGATGTTCGCCTTGAAGCATGCAGATCTCAGAAGCGAGTTGAGGTTCAGCAATTGCAAATCCTGTTGCGCAACCACTTCGTTCCATTTCTGTGAAATGTTCACGAAGGTGTTGGCGAAAGTGGGCCAACCGTGCGGCCATCTCACCAAAATTTGGTTGCCCAAGTTCGCAAAGCTGTTTCCACCACTCGCGCCATTCATGGATCTCTTCGTGGAGACCGGCATGAGCCCTCTGACAGACGTGCTGGAGTTCTTGTAATTCCGTGGATGCCATGATCGCCCTCACCCTTTCTGGCTTGGATCCTCGATGAATTGAGGATCGTCGTCCGAAAACCTATGTAGGCAACTCGTATGCCAATCCTTTGTTGCCTCCTGAAAGTGTGGATGGAAGATGATTGCCCCTCGGCGATGTGCGAATTTGCACACTACGGGTTCAGAGTGCACACTTTGATGGCCAGGCCAAGACTGAATGATCGCTTGGTGACACGGCTTGACGATCGGATTGAGAGTAGAACGTCGCTTCGACTGAATAGAGCCTGTAGGACGTCGTGGCACGCGATCTGCACTTCTCCCTTAAGTCAGAGTGAATTCTGAGAATCATTTCGATGATGAGCGTATAGACAACCTGGTGGACATCAGTTATGGAACTTCCTGAATACCTCTTACTCGCATTTGCTGTCATGCTGGGAGTATTCGTTCGGCATTGGTGGCAGAGGCGTTCGTCTCGCACGTCTGTTCACAAAGTGGCAGATGAGAAACGTTCCCGATGAGGACTTTTGGCAAATGATCCAGATCAAACACATCTTGGTGCCCATCGACTTTAGCGAATACAGCCGGTTAGCTGCGGTGTATGCTCGTGAACTCGCCGAACGGTTTGGGGCGACGGTACATCTGCTGCACGTTGTCCATGAGCCGCTCATCATGGGCCCGGATCCGGATGCCGGAGGGGCGATGGTCAACATGGAGGACGTCCGTCAGTCAACGGAACTGTCTCTGACCGAATGGGCGAACGATCACATGGGACATGACACGAAGATCGAAAGGGGCGTGAGAGTGGGGGCGGCTTACGTCGAAATTGTGCGGTATGCCCGTGAGCATGATATCGATCTGATCGTACTCGGCTCGCATGGCCGCACCGGATTGATGCACGTCCTCCTGGGAAGCGTCGCCGAGCGCGTGATTCGCAAGGCTCCCTGTCCGGTGATGACAGTCCGTCCTGAAGGTCAGCAGTTCGTCATGCCCTGAGCAATCGAGCAGAGACGCTCAACGGTTCATGTCATTGATTGGACAATTATGCAGACCGTCAACGGACCTGAGAGCGTTACTCGGCGTGAGGTCTTTGCCTGGGCAATGTACGACTGGGCGAACAGTGCTTACTCCACGATTCTCATTACGATCCTGGTGTCATATTTGCAGGAAGACGCTTTCCCGGGTAAAGCGGGCATTGTTCTGTACGGTTGGGGGATCGGCCTCACCATGCTCATCTCAGCCGTGCTGCTTCCTGTGCTCGGTGCCATCGCTGACGCACATACCAACAAGCGACAGTGGTTGATCGGTACGGCTGTCGGTGGAGCAGTCTGCCTCATCCTGATGGGCCTCATCCCGACAAGTCAGACCTGGATGATTGCGGCGATGTTTCTGCTGACCAATCTGTGCTTTGAAGTCTCATTCTGCTTCTACAATGGCTTTCTCCCTGAGTTGACGGATGAGGAACATATGGGGCGGGTTTCTGCCCTGGGGTATGCACTGGGATACCTCGGAGGTGGTCTGATGTTGCTGCTGGCGATCCTGATTCTTATGAAAGGGGAGGCGATAGGTCTGCCGCCGGACGTCGTTGTGCGGAAGCGAATTGTGCTTGCGCTGACAGGTTTCTGGTGGGCCATTTTTACGTTGCCCATTGTCTTGGTGCTGCATGACAGGACATCTCCTGTTCCTCGCTCACAATCGCTTGTAGAGACCTCCCGACATGCAATTCACGAAGTCCTGACGACCCTCCGAAACGTCAAGAACTATCGAATTCTCGCGTTATTTCTGCTGGCATTTCTGATGTATAACGACGGCGTTCAAACAATGATCAGCCAGGCGTCCGTGTTTGCCATTCAGGTGCTGGAGATGCAGGCTGCGGAGCTTGGACAGGTCATCCTGATGATTCAGTTCATTGCCCTGCCTGCGGCCTTTGCTGTGGGCTGGCTTGGGGATCGATATGGCCAGAAGATCACGTTGATCGGATGTCTCATCGTGTGGACGGTGATTGCTGTGACCGCATACTTCATCACAACGCGGCTTCAGTTCTGGCTCATGGCTGCGTTCGCTGCTATGGTCATGGGCGGGACGCAGACGGTCAGCCGCGCGATCATGGGGTTGATGACCCCTCGACGTCACTCCGCAGAATTCTTCGGGTTCTTCGGTCTCTCCGGTCGAGCGACAAGTATGCTGGGACCGATTTTCTTTTCCACAATCCTGGCAGGCACGGGAAACCCACACCTGGCGATTACCAGTCTCGTGATCTTTTTTGCGGGAGGTCTCTTCCTGATGCTGCTTGTTGATGTCGCACAGGGACAGGCAGCGGCGCTGCGGGAGAACAAAAATTGTTAATCAAGCACATGGTCTGTCAGACGACCGTCAGCGATCAGTAGATGGGGTACTCAGTCGGAACCTGCGGTCTCAGACGATAATGTGACTGCAGGAACGCAACGAGATCGATGAGCTGTTGCACGGTCATCGCGTCATTGTAATTGATCATCTTCGATTCGCCTTCGGTGGAAATTACATCGGGGATGTAGCCTTTGGCCAGCTTGTGCGATGGATTGATGATCGAAGTCACCAGTTCGCCATAAGTGCTGATGTGTGCGACTTCGCCCCCCAGCACAACTTCCTGTTCCAGATCCAACTCAACCTCCGGGAGTTCTACCCCTTTGACATCGTGGCAGGCATGGCACTTCAGAGAGACGAATGCCTCCTCACCACGTTTGACGTCACCATCAGGGAGCGTGAAACCAGACCCTGACTTCGGGCCAGGCTCACAGCCGAGAAGAGAAGTCAGCACGATCAGGCACACACAGGATGATAAAATGTGTTTCATGGCGACCTCTCTTTTTGACAGAGCCCTTCGCTCATCCCCATTCGATTACGATACGAACGACAACCAGTAAGGCAGCAATCGGCGTGCCCATGTCCTAGTTGTTCAATCGATGCTTGATCTCTATCTCCTTGTGAGCCAAAGTGGCATTGATGTGCGTCGCCGCACACTTGAGGGGTGAGTGTTTTGAGACGGCTATGCTTGCTAAGCACCGTCTTGGAATTCATCACTTTCGTGGGATTGCGCATGAATGTTGCACTTCATCGGGACCATGTAACGACACTGTTGAATTGACAGTCCGTTGAGCTGACAGGCAGATCGAATCAATCAATCCCATCTGACAGGAGCTTCAAAATGAATCCGGACCGCAATCGGACTGAGGAATTAATCAGTTCGCTTAAGCAGCAACGAGATGAAATTGGCTTGCGAATGCATCTTGCAGGCGCAGAAGCCAAACAGGAATTGGAGCAGCTTGATGACAAGTTGGCTCAACTGACCAGTAAGTTCGAGCCACTCAAAGTTGCCGTCGGGGAAACAAGCGATGATGTCTGGACATCACTAACGCTGGTTGGTGAGGAAATTAAGAGAGGTTTTGAGAAGATCCGCAAATCCCTGTGATGCGGAGATGTCTATCCGGAGACTGAGCCATGCCTGCACATCAAGTTCGGGACATTCTGAAGTCTATCCGTGAAGTTCATCAGCAACTCGCGGCCCGGTATCGGGAGTTGGATGCGGAGTCTTCTGATGAGCGGATCAAGCTCCTGCTCGAAGATATGGAACGCCGGGAGGATGCGTATGATGCTTGCATCAGAGAGTACGAATCGTCCGAGTCAACTGCGATTCTGGAGACATGGTTACAGTTCGTACCCGATGAAGCAGTTCGAATCTCTCACATCAAGGAACAAATCGCAAAGCCCTGTTCGCTCTCTGAACTGGTTGACGAAACTCTGCAGCTGAACAGCCGACTCAGTGATGCCTATCTCACCTTGGCCAAAGAGGCCCCCATTCCAGAACTACAAGAGCTTTTTGCCGATCTGGCACAGTTGGAGGAGGAAAACGATTGCCACTACGCCAAGGTCCTTCTCGGCGTTGATGAGTGATGTCAGATTCGTCTGTTCCTCCATTGATTTCCGGCCTGTTGAAACCGGCAGCTTACCCACATCAGGTCAAGGAGGTCCGCGTCCGACAGACGCACATCTCATGGGTCTTGTTGACCGGTGAGTTTGCTTACAAGATCAAAAAGCCTGTCAATTTAGGGTTCCTCGACTTCAGCATACTGAATCAGCGGCGTCACTTCTGCGAGGAGGAACTTCGGCTGAATGGGCGCTACTCTGAAGATCTCTACCTCGACGTCGTCCCAATCGTGCAAACTCGGGAAGGTCCGCAGGTTGCAGGTTCGGGGGCGCCGATCGAGTACGCCGTTCGTATGCGTCAGTTCGATGAGCGGGAGCTGGCGACGAACTTGTTGAAGGAGGGAAAATTATCGTCGACTCTCTGCAATGAAGTCGCAGCAATGGTTGCCCGGATGCATGGGTTGGCTGAACGAGTGCTCGGCAATGAATGGGGGACGCCTGAAAAAGTTGCCAAACCTGTGGCTGAGAACTTCACCGAGTTGCGACCTCTGGTCAGTGAGCCTGAGCGTCTCCGGCAAATCGACGAGGTGGAATTATGGTCGAAGGACTCTGCTGACAGGCTCACCTCAACATTCGAGATGAGACAGAAGCAGGGATTCGTTCGAGAGTGTCACGGTGATCTGCATCTTGGGAACATCGTTCGATGGCAAGATGCGATGACACCTTTTGACTGTATCGAGTTCAATGCAGCTTTTCGCTGGATCGACGTGCTGAATGAAGTTGCGTTCCTTGTGATGGACCTGGACGACCACCGTCGGAGCGACTTGGGCACTCGCTTTCTGAATACCTATCTCGAGCAGACGGGCAACTACGAAAGCCTCTCGGTGTTACCCTTCTACCTCACCTACCGGGCGGTGATACGGGCCAAGGTGCATACCATCCGCGCGAATCAGCCCGGACTTCCTTCAACCGAATCCGCGCGGCTCCGAGAGGAATGTCACAGCTATCTCAATCTTGCGCAGAGATACACACGGCAGATTCCTGGTTCTCTCACGATTACATATGGAGTCTCAGGGAGCGGAAAAACGACGGGTTCTCATCAGATCCTCAATCGCCAGCGATCGATCCACATCCGGTCAGATGTCGAACGCAAGAGGCTTTTTGGATTGCGATCACAGGATCATGCAACAGCGAAAGTGGGAAAAGGGATTTACACCTCCGAGAATAATGCAGTCACCTATGATCGTCTTCTCTCACTCTCCCGTTCCGTGCTAACGTCTGGATTCCCCGTGATTGTTGATGCATCGTTCCTCAGACGTGCAGAGCGAGAACGATTTCGGAAGCTCGCGGAACAGTTGAGCGTGCCTTTTCAGATTCTCCCGTTTCATGCAGACATCCAGACGCTTCGTGACCGTATTCAAACTCGACTCGAGTCCACTCAGGATGCATCGGATGCGACGATTGCTGTCCTGGAACATCAGCTTCAAATCAACGAACCATTGACAGCCGACGAACAACGATTCGTCATTTCACCAGCAGAACCGGGCAGGGAGCGAGAATCGAAGATTGATAGCTGACAGAAGCCAGACTTTTGACCGGTTCGCTGGCATCGATGGTGTGTGAACTCATGATGATCAGATCCACATCGCGCTCATCGACGTACCGTACGATTTCTGCAACCGGTTTTCCCCATCGCAGCTTGTATTCCACGTCGACCCCAGCTTCAGCAAACCGTTGTGAACGGCTCTCCAACTCAGAATCAGCTCGTTGTTGCAATCGTTGGTAGAACGCAGCTGTCTCGTCATCTTCAGCCGCTGCGTCAATCCGCTCAATGACGTGCAACAAGGTCACACGGGCGGCATTCACTTCTGCAATCTCGAACGCAATCTCCAAGGCAGCTTCATTCTTCGGAGAGAAGCTCAGAGGAACGAGGATATGACGGAATCTTGGGATCATCTGACGTTTACTTTCGTGGTTGACATCGAGTTAGGGAGTCATTCTGGAGCATCTACGTTCAGCAACTCATTCGCTGACAATTCCGTTATCTCTCATTGCCTCGCTTAAATTCGATGAAATGGGGACAAGAACACATTCCGCATCCCGTACGAGCCTCTTCAAGAGATCTATCCAGCTCGGCTATTTCGGCTGGCTGCATCCCGGTGAAAACGGCAATTCATGTGCCAGAAAGTTCAGGAGGAATGTCGAAGGGAAGCTGTTACTTCAACTCGCGTCCCGTGCCACCTTGTCACACGGTGTGCAGTGTCGCACAATTCTGCCGGATCTCCAGTTCATGAAAAGCCCTGGCAGCGATTCGCGCGGATGGCACATGGCGTGCAACGACCACCAGCGTTCAGAACCTGGGACTGATTCAGATGACTGCCCACGACCTCGCTTCGATTGACACGGATCGGGCTGAAAAATTCATCTGTGGGAGTGGATGGACACCCCATTGTCCCCAAGCGAATGGATCTCAAATGACGTTGAATTCTCACCTGGGATGGCACCAACAGTCGGTTGACGATGTGTTGAGTGCTCTCCGGTCGAATTCCGAATACGGTCTCACGACCGCAGATGCAGAGAATCGTCTGAGAAGCCATGGTCGGAACGAATTAGTCGAGCGAGGACAACGGTCTGCGGCAGCAATCCTGCTGGAGCAGTTTCGTGGTCCGATGATTCTGATGCTCGTGATCGCAGCCGTGGTTTCGATCATTCTGGGGGAGGTTGTCGAATCGATTGCGATTCTGACAATCGTCGTCTTGAACGCTCTGCTCGGGTTCTATCAGGATTACCGCTCCGAACAGGCGATGGCAGCTCTGAAGAAGCTGTCAGTTCCCACCGTCCGTGTCCGGCGCGACGGCCAGGTTCAGAATCTGTCGGCTGTTGTTGTCGTCCCGGGCGATCTTGTGCTCCTGGAAACAGGCAGTACTGTGCCTGCCGACGCGAGGCTGCTGAAGTCAGCCGGATTGCAGACTCAGGAAGCTGCACTCACAGGTGAGTCGAATCCTGTCCTAAAGCAAGTCGCATCCCTCGAAGAGAAAGACCTGCCGGTTGCGGATCGTAGCAACATGGTCTACCTCGGGACTGCGGTCACAACTGGACACGGGCTCGCAGTTGTGACGGAAACCGGGATGGCCACGGAACTCGGTCGAATTGCTGAGTCGTTGCAGACTGTCAGAGAGGGGCCGACACCACTCCAACGACGACTCGGGCAACTGGGTAGATCCCTCGCGCTCGTCGCCCTTGGGGTCGTAACCGTTGTTTTTTTGGCTGGCATCATTCTTGGTGAATCACCTGAGTTGATGTTGCTAACCGCGCTCAGTCTCGCGGTAGCAATCGTCCCGGAAGGCCTTCCGGCTGTCGCCACCGTTGCCCTCGCTCTCGGCGCACGACGCATGGTCAAACGACATGCCCTCATTCGGAAGCTCCCTGCCGTCGAGACTCTCGGCTCAGTCACAGTCATCTGCTCCGACAAGACGGGGACTCTGACCGAGAATCGAATGGTCGTCGAGATCATGGACGTCGCTGGAGACCGGCGGTTGATAAACGACAAATCTCAGGTCGCTTGCTCCAATGGGACCGGGCTCTCCTTACTTCTCGCTGCTGGGACTCTTTGTAACGACGGCGTCATGCAGGTCGATCAGGAACCCCCAACAGCTCGAGGCTTGGGAGATCCGACTGAACTTGCGATCCTTGAAGCGGCTGTTCAATGCGATTTTCCGAAGTCCGAACTTGACCAAGCATTTCCTCGCGTCGCGGAGTTGCCGTTTGACTCAGATCGAAAACGGATGACCACGATCCATACTCAACGACTCTCTCCTGCCGATGAAGGGAAATGGCAGGAAAGCCTGATCGCAGTCCTCCCTTTGGCAGTTGGGGATCATCTTGTCTGTACCAAAGGGGCAGTGGATGCGGTCGTACAGCGGTCCGCGTATGTCTGGGACGGTGAGGTGCCTGTCCCATTGGACGAGTCGTGGCATCAGAGAATTGTGACCGCAGAAGACGAATTGACCCAACAGGGAATGCGCGTCCTTGGACTCGGATTTCGACTCATCGATGAGAAACCGGAAAACGACGTTGCGGAAGTGGAGCAGGATCTGATCTTTATCGGCATGATGGCGATGAATGATCCACCGCGTCCGGAAGTCCAAGAGTCCGTGCGAAGGTGTCGAGAGGCGGGAATCCGGCCAGTCATGATCACGGGAGATCATCCTCGTACAGCCCTGTCCATCGCCCGGCAACTCGGGATTGAGACAGACTCTCGATGCCTTACAAGTCAGGACCTCAACAGCCAGTCAACCAATCCGGACATCTCAAAAACCGGCGTTTTTGCGAGAGTGTCCCCACATGATAAATTGAAGATCGTCAAGTCGTTGCAGCGGGCAGGGGAAATCGTTGCCATGACGGGCGACGGTGTCAACGATGCTCCGGCCCTGAAACAAGCGGATATCGGCGTGGCGATGGGGAGAATGGGAACGGATGTCGCCAAAGAAGCGGCTGATATGGTGCTCCTCGATGACAATTTCGCGACGATCGTCAGCGCAGTCGAAGAGGGCCGCGTGGTGTTTGATAACATCCGTAAATTTGTCAAATACACGATGACGAGCAATGCGGGAGAACTTGGCGTCATGCTGTTCGGCCCTCTGTTGGGATTGCCTCTCCCGTTGTTGCCTCTGCAGATTTTGTGGGTGAATCTCGTCACCGACGGATTACCCGGACTTGCCTTGGCGGTCGAACCTGCGGAGCCGGGGACAATGCAGCGCCCCCCAGTTCCTCCGGAACAGAGAATCTTTGATTCGGAAATGATCTCCAGCATCATCTGGATTGGGAGCCTGATGGCTGCTCTGTCGTTGTTGCCCGGATGGCTTCTCTGGGTCGATGCGACCGCTGAGACTGCCCAATGGAGGACGATGGTGTTCACGGTGCTGACAATCGCTCAGATGGGCAACGCACTCGCGACGCGTTCCGCCCGCTGCTCGCTCTTCCAGATCGGCCTCTTCACGAATAAATCACTTCTGCTTGCTGTCCTCCTGACGCTCAGTCTGCAACTGGCAGTCATTTACATGCCGCCTCTGCAAGTCGTCTTTCGAACAGTTTCCCTCTCTCCCGCAGATTTAGGCCTGTGTTTCCTGCTGGGATCGGTAGTGTTGATTTCGGTAGAATTGCAAAAGCTCTGGCGTCATCAACATGTCACTTCACAAGCGACTTGATCAACTGCCAGGTCGTCGGGAAACAAATCGGCACGATCGTTACTGATACCGCCCGACTAACAGACACGTGTTACCAGTTTCACACTCAGGAGAAAATCATGAATCGCCGATGGCTTGCAATCTTAATGGTGTGTGTGAGTGCATTGACTCTGGCAACCTTCTCAGGGTCCACTCAAACTTCAACTGCAGATGATACGAAGGAGTCGTCTTCCACGGATCGTGACCGCTGGATGTCCGTCAAACTCAACTCTGCCCAACAGATTCTGGAGGACCTCACCACGGGCGACTTCAAAAGACTGGAAACAGATGCCCGGCGAATGCAGGTGCTGAATTTTCTGGAGCAATGGGCTCGGGACAAATCGTTCAAGCAGGAATCAGAATATCAGGGTCAACTCAATGCCTTCGAATTCGCAACGAAAGAGCTGGTCCGCCACGCAGCAGACAAGAATACAGAGGGGGCCCTCAAGTCTTACGTGGCATTGACAGAATCCTGTGTCCACTGTCATGAACTCATCCGTGATGGACAGACCGACTAAGTTGCTGGTCGTGAATACGATTTGATGCGTTGACATGAACTGTGCAAACGCACCGCTTCCTGATCGTCAACGGATTTCGTTTCTTGCCGATGGTTCTCTCGCGCCTGAAGCGACGATTCAGTATCGTCACAATTGTTGTACGAAGTGGTAGCGAGCATCGCTTGTACGCTTGATATGACCCACGCCACTACATGAGAGTAGAAGCCCTCAAAATATCTTGCTCACCTCTGAGTTGGCTCGACATCAAAGAAGACCTGTCATGCATACGACATTGCAGCGATGATCCTCCGAAAGCTGTCAGAAGTTGTGGATCTCTTGTGAGGCAGACCAACTACTCCCATGATCACATGATGTGCAACGACAACACTCGATGCGGCTTGTGAAATACACTTCGACCGAATAAAACGGGAAACCATAGGGAGATTTAGTGCAAAAATGGTTTTCAACTGCATCGCAGAACTGACAATTCGAGCAGAAAGTTTCAAGATTTGACCGGACTCCCCAACATCTTTGAGTTCGGTTATTGAACAAGTCGAGGCTTTGATGCCGATTTTGTAAATTCATTTCACATCATTTCCCGTCAGTCTGCCAGTGTTCCTGCACTCCATGTGCATGTCATTCACAAGGCCTCGCTTGCATGAGCGATCTGTATCTCGGCATCGCGATCCTGGTTGCATTGATGGTCGCTTCATTTCTTCTGGCGGCCTGGCTGACGCGGAGATCGTCCACGGTCACTTGTGATGTGTGGGCTGCGATCACAGTGATCGGCATCGCCGTATATGCCCGTTGGATTTGGGAAGACACGTTGATGGCACGTCTCTTTCCGTATTCAAATCTGATTATCCTCAGCAACTGGTTTCCGATTGCGGCTGGGTTTCTTGCGGGGTTGGTCTGGCAGCGGATACGAGATACTCCGGAACGTATTCCGGGTCTTGGAACGTTCCGTGGCCTGCCGCGACGGATCTTTGCGACAGTCATCCTTGCCGCTGCAGGATGCTCAACCCTCGTGGCCCCGTTGCTGGGGGAACCACCTGAGTGCGGGAATGAATGGGACGGAGACCTCTGTTACCAGACCTCCGGGGCAACGTGCAGCGCGGCAGCTGCGTCGACGTTGCTTCAGTTTTATGGCGTGTATGCCTCTGAAGGAGAAATGGCGGAGCGTTGTCTCACGCGTCGAGGTACCAACTGGAAAGGACTCTATCGAGGACTGACTCTCACTCTTCGTTCGCAACAGCGCAGGCCCGAAGTCGTCGATTTGGCGATTGACGAACTCAAAAAGCAATTTGCTGATCCGTGCATTTTGCAGTGTGAACTCAAGATTGACGAAGACGGACCGACTCTGCCGTATGAACTTAACGGCTGGGTTCCCGGTCAGGCACACTCAGTCGTCCTGATGGATATTCGCGGTGATCGATTTCAAGTGTTTGATCCCTCGGTCGGCATGGAGGTGTGGCCCAGAGATGCCATGCAGACGCTGTGGCATGGGCAGGTTTTCAGAGTCATCGCGGACAAAAAACCGTGAGCGAACAATTCCCGGCGTTCTGTGTCCGTCTGAAGTGGGGGCGTCACTCTCGATGATCGTATGTGCTGTACTGACATCTCACGGAAGTTGAGTCATGAACAAGAAACAATTACTCAAGCTGGGTGTTCCCGCGGACTGCGTGACGTCAGCCGTGGTTGGGATTCAGGCGGCTGCCCGAGACAACCAGTGGAGAGGCTCAAAAGCGAAAAAGGTGATCTCGTCGATTCTCGCTGCTCCGGAAAAACATCTGAGCGATCACTACTTTGGTGAGTTTGCTCGTGAGGTCATTGAAGACCACGAGTTCGTGCGTCCGGAGCCGGTCGCGTACCGGACTTGGGGAGCGGATGGGATCGATGAGCAGTCTCGCCAGCAGATGCAGCAGGCGTGTCAGCTTCCAAATGCGGTCGGGGCGGCTCTGATGCCGGATGCCCATGTGGGATATGGACTGCCCATCGGCGGAGTTCTCGCGTTGGACAATGCGGTCTGCCCATATGCGGTCGGAGTCGACATCGCGTGCCGAATGAAACTATCCGTGCTCGACATGCCAGCCGAGTCACTCGACAACCTCGAAATGTTTCACGTCTTCCGTAAGGCGTTGGAGGAGGGAACCGTCTTTGGAACGGGCAAGGCACATGCTCAGCGGCAGGAGCATGCGGTCATGGATGCCGACTGGACCGTGACACGCGTCACACGGGAGCGAAAGGACACGGCGTGGAATCAGCTGGGAACATCCGGCTCTGGCAACCATTTTGTCGAGTTTGGACGGCTCACACTCGACGAGCCTGAGTTAGGTTTGGATGCAGGTGAGTACGTCGCACTCATGAGTCACTCGGGAAGCCGGGGAGCGGGCCATGCGGTCTGTTCGACATACTCGACAATCGCTGAACAAAAGCTGCCCAAGCGGTTTGACGACTTGCGACGACTCTCCTGGCTGTACCTCGACACGGAAGAAGGACAGGAGTACTGGGCCGCGATGAACCTCATGGGGGACTATGCGGCTGCGAATCACGATGTCATTCATCGGCTGGTCTCGTCACTGTGTGGTGCTCAGATTATCGCGGGCGTCGAAAACCATCACAACTTCGCCTGGAAGGAGACGCATGACGGTAGAGATGTCATCGTCCATCGCAAGGGAGCGACACCCGCCGGGGAGGGAGTTTTCGGCGTCATCCCCGGGTCGATGGCATCGCCAGCGTATGTGGTTCGCGGAAAGGGCAACCCGGAGTCGTTGTGCTCCGCATCTCACGGTGCTGGACGAGTCATGTCTCGCAAGGCAGCCCGGGACAAATACCGATTCAAGGCGGTCAAGAACGATCTCGAAAAGAAGGGAGTGCACATTCTCTCTGCGGGTGCGGATGAAGTTCCCGGCGTCTACAAGAATATCGATGACGTGATGCGGGAACAGGCCGATCTCGTGGAGACGATTGCTCGCTTTGACCCGAAAATCGTCAAGATGTGTGACGACGGCAGCCGGGCCGAGGACTGAGTCGATGAACGAGGTCGACTCGGAATTGAGGCGATTCCGTAGAGGTATTATTTGTCAGACTTCAAGTCTTCGACAAGGATGCTCAGGAATGGTTGAACGTCCGTGACCAATCCCACCGTTTGAAATGTTCCTCGGTCGGCGAGCTTTGTCACCGTTGCGGGATTGATGTCGACACAAACTACCTTCACAGCTGCGGGCAGCAGATTTCCGGTGGCGATCGAGTGCAAAGTGGTTGCGATCATCAGGCAGAACGTGACGTCTCGGCAGAGTTCCCGCATTCTTCGTTGTGCCTCAATGGCGTCCGTGACAACATCAGGCAGAGGGCCATCATCCCGAATGCTCCCCGCGAGCAGAAAGGGAATATCGCGTTTGACGCATTGGTACATGATGCCGCTCGTCAGAATGCCCGACTCAACGGCCTGCCTGATGCTCCCCAGCCGACGAATGCGGTTGATGGTCCGGAGGTGGTGCTCATGTCCCTTCTCAACCGCACTTCCTTCGTGAACCGAGACGCCGAGACTCGTCCCGTAAAACGACTGCTCGATATCATGTGTCGCAAGCGCGTTGCCGGCAAACAGAACATCGACGAACCCCTGTTCAATCAGCCAGGAAAAGTCATCACGGCTCCCTGTATGAACGACGGCTGGACCGGCGACCACAAGAATCTTGCCCTCCCCACGTCGAGCGGCCTTCATGGCCGCTGCAATCTCACGAACGGTGGCCCCTTTCGGTTTCTCGCTCGAGACAGTGCTGTCCATGAAACTGAACGCATCACGCTTCGTCGTGTCATGAAACTCGGGATGCACGCGAGTCCCCTGACGCCCAATGACGACCATGTCACCCACAGCGACGTTGCTCATGGGCACGCACCTCGCGCTCTTCGCAGCCTGATTAACCACAACGCCGCAGTCCATCTCCTGGTCTTCGACAGCGATCCATTCACCGTGGAGGCGAATGTCAGTCCGCTGATTCGTGGAGCAATAGAAGTCTTCTGGGAAAGCACCGGGAATGTCACACGGTCGCAACACACAATCCTTCGGATCACGAGGGACCGCACCATGTTGACCGATCGATGTGAGGATCTCTTCCAGCCTTTCACGACTGCCGGCTCGAACCGTCAGGCTGGCATGACTGGGATCATTCCTCTGTTGACCGATCGTGACCTGGTCAATGGAGAAGGAACCTTCGAGTGCAGTAATCTGATCGAGCACTTTGGGAAGCAAGAGACTTTCGATGATATGCCCGTTCATCTCGACATGTTCAACGAACGGCTCTGAATCCGGAGTAACGACTCCGAGACTTGGATGTGATGACTGGGTCATGCGATTTCCCTCGTCGCGAGCTGTCTACCTGCCTGAAGCCGACAACAGAATTCTATGCAGGACTCGAAAGGGGATCGAGCAGCATTTTTGATTGGGTACTATAAACATGAATCCGATGAACCGGTGAGGATCACGGATGCGTTTGAGGTTCGAGACTTCAGTGCTTCACCTGATTGCTGTTGTGTTTCGTGTGATTTATGATGCATCGGTACCAAGTTTATCACTGCGTCCGACAACGAAACTGCGAAGAGCAATGCGTCAATTGCCAGTCGTCAATGTCGGAGTGATCGGCCTCGGAGCCGACTGGCAAAATCGCTACCTTCCGTCTCTTCAGCAAATGCAGCAGCGACTTCGAGTTGTTGCAGTCCACGATGACGTGGCGATTCGTGCTGTCACAGCCGCTGAGTTGTTGAATGCAGCACCCATTCTCGGCATTCGCGAACTGCTCGAACGTCGCGATGTTCGTGGCTTTCTTCTTCTGGGAGCCAATTGGCGGGCAGACTGGCTGGCACACCAACTGGCCCAACGAGGTCTCCCAGTCTTCGTTGGGCGGGAGGTTCGCTTGTCGGTCGATCAGGTTCAATCCTGGCATCACCAGAGCGATGAGGAGGGAGTTTCGATTGTCCCGGACTTACCGCTTCGATTTCTCCCGACAATTCTCCGCTTACGAGAGTTGATCGCGACTCAACTTGGTCCCATCGAATCCATCAGTGCATGTATTCAGTTGGAAGAGGACGAATGGTGGCCGCTGGGATCGCTGACAAACGTTCTCGACTGCTGCCGAGCACTTCTGAATCGCAGGCTGACAGACATCGAAGTCAAATCACACGATGATCCACCCGGTTCTGCTCGCCTCTTCCTGACATACGCCAAGCGACCTGGATCGAAGTCAAACTCCGCAGATATTTCTGCCGAATTGAAAATTTCCCGCCATTGGGATCGCGGAACCCCGGGGACTTCGCCCCCCTCCATTGAGTTTGCATGTGAACACGGGACAGTGGCAATTGGAGGCTCCCGGGATCTTCATTGGACAACTGACGGTCAGACGAAGCAGGAATCCCTGCAGTCCGATCGCAGTGCCACCGAAGTGCTCTTGGATCTGTTCGCTCGACGGGTGATCGGCGGATTGATTCCCACACCGGATCTCAACGACCTCATGCAAGCGATCAAGGATGCGAACACTGTTCGGGACACGCTTGCGGAAAGACGGATCAATACGAATCGATGATGGAATCGTCAGCGTGCTACCCGGAATGGCTTGCCATCTTTGAACAGCTGCAAGCGTGCTTCGGCCGCTTCTCTCGAGTCTTGGTCGAGCAATGTGATCGCCTGCTCTTCGGTTTTCACGGCTGACTCAAAGTCACCTGTCTCAGCAAGTGCTGCGGCCAGTGTGTCCACATATTCTCCGTTCTGGTGCTTTGTGAGTTCACACGCATACTTCGCATACTCGACTGCCCGTTCGCCGTTCCTGAACTCCTCGTCTGGACAGGTCGCCATCAGCCAGGCTGCATCGTTGAACGCTTGAGGGGAACCGGGTGAGATTGTGACCGCCTGATAATAGTCTTGAAGTGCATCGGCATAATCTCCCAGTTGAACCCGTGCATATCCGCGATTCGCATAGGCATCGCCGTAACTCTCAAAGTGATGGATTGCCTCTGTGTAATCCCTGATCGCTTTATCGATGTCCCCTTGTTTCCGAAGGGTGACTCCTCGATTGTTGTAGGCTTCAGCGTACCGAGGATTGAGTCGGATGGCGTGTGTCGTATCTTCGATCGCTCGATCCAGATTGCCCATCGCTGCCCAGACGAGCGCCCGGTTGTTGTATGCCAACGAGTTCTCAACATCGATCTCAATGGCACGATTGTAGTCGTCCATCGCGGCTCGAAAGTCGTTCAGCTGGTAGTAGGCGTTGCCGCGATTGACGAAGACGGATGAAGTCGTGAGCCCCAATCGGATGGCTTCAGTAAAGTCTTCGAGAGCCTTCGCCGTCTCATTTTGCGCCAGTCGGGCAACGCCGCGATGCTGAAGAGCTTCAGCATTCGGCTTCTCATTCAGAATCGCATTGAAATGGGATTCTGACCGCTCGATCGGCACCACCTGATCGCTCCGCACCCAGGCATTGACGCGCGGCACGAACAGCCACCCATCTTTCTCCTCGGTGTATCGGTAAACAGTTCCAAGGGGGACTTTTCCCTGCGATTTCTCCCCTAGAAACCCCTCCGCATCATCAGTGGTGACCTGGATGGTGTGTGACGCAGAGAACGGTTGTTTCTCTGCCTTTTTAGTTTCAACTGTTTCTTCAACCGCAAGCGCCGAATTAACAAAATTGAGAAAAATGGCAGATTTTACAAAAACAATCGCCACATGCTTGACTTGCCTATTCAGTCTCATTGAAATAGCTATTGTTATCCGTCTACGTTTTGTGATTAATCAACATCTGCTACCCAGCTTTCCCATTGTAGTCTGGTAGGTTGTTTGGGGACAAATAGTTTCGTGAGCATTGTCCCCAACCAGTCACCTGACCGCAGCCGGAATAAGCCTTACCAAACGAAACGTCTGTCAGTCAGGCTCTGACACATTCCAATTTATTTTACGCCCCAAGAGGAGGACCACTGATGACCCGAATGTTGTTTACGTTGACTGCCATGGCTGCCATGGTAGCAACATCCGCCCAAGCAGGAGACTGTGGCAACTGCTACAGCTCATGTGGAACCGCAGCGTGTGGTTCTTGCGGAGGATGTGACACTGGTTGCGGCGACGCCTGTGGCGGCGCACCGGCCAGTTGTGGTGACGGTTGCTATTCAACCGTCGAATGCACTGTGATGGTGCCCCAGCAGGTGACCGAGTACCGCACCGTCTGCCGGACTGCTTACCGTCAGGAGCAGCGTGAGCGGACCTACACCGTGTACAAGCAGGTTCCTCGCACCGAGACCAAGACTCGGACCGTGAGCTACCACACCTGGGAAGATCGCACCCGCGAAGAATCTTACACCGTTTGTGAAAACGTGTGGGAAGAAAAGACCCAGTCTTACAAGGTTTGCGTTCCTTACACTGAAGAGCGTCAGGGAACTCGCACCGTCTGCAAGCAGGTCTGGGAAGATCAGACTCAAGAGTACACAGTTCAGGTTCCTTACACCGAAGAGCGTCAGGGATCTCGCACTGTTTACAAGCCGGTCTGGGAAGAGAAGACCCAGGACTACACAGTCCAAGTTCCTTACACCGAAGAGCGTCAGGGAACCCGCACTGTTTACAAGCCGGTTTGGGAAGAGAAAACCCAGGAGTACACAGTCCAAGTTCCTTACACCGAAGAGCGGACTGGCTACAAGAGTGTCTGGGATACGGTTCAGGAAACACACTACCGTACCGTCTCTCGTGATGCCGGTCATTGGGTGACCCAGCAGGTTGCTGATCCTTGCAATCCGTGCTGCGTGCGTTGCTGCCGTAAGTGGTGCCCGCAAGTCGTTTGCGAGCAGGTTCCCTACACGGTCTGCAAGAAAGTCTGCCGTCAGGAGCCGTACACCTACACGGTGACGCTCTGTCGTCCGGAAGTTCGCACTCGGTCCTACAAGGTCTGCACGCAGGTCGCAGAGCAGCAGCCGTACACCTACACGGTCAGCCTCTGTCGCGCCGAGACCCGTACCCGGACCTACAAGGTCTGCACGCAGGTCGCCGAGCAGCAGCCGTACACCTACACGGTTAATCTCTGCCGTCCTGAGACCCGGACCCGGACCTACAAGGTCTGCAAGAACGTCTCGGTTGAAGAGCCGTACACGTACACGGTCTGCCTGCATCGTTGGGAAGATCGCACTCGGTCCTACAAGGTTTGCAAGCAGGTTCCCGTTCAGAAGACTCGCGTCGTGAGCTATAAGGTTTGTGTTCCGCAAACTCGCGAAGAGTCCTATGACGTGACCGTTTACGACTCCGTTCCTGAGCAGAAGACCCAGGCTTACACCGTCTGCGTCCCCTACCAGGTCCAAGAGCAGGTTCCGTACACCACCTGCAAGATGGTCCCGACAACCGTGACCAAGCAGGTTTACTCTGGTGGTAGCTGCGGCGGCAATGGCTGTGGCAGCTGCGGATCTTCCTGTGGTAGCTGTGGCTCATCCTGCGGTGGATGCAGCTCCTGCGGTAACTGACTGAAGCTCGGCTCACAACTTGCTCGGCCTGAAGGAGCGAGTTGGGAGTTTGAAGAAAACGTTAAAACGCCTCGTATGACAGTCATACGAGGCGTTTTCTATTTGTCTCCATCACAGTTGAATCATGTCGGAGACCGGTCCTTTGTCGGACCACAACTCTTGCGACTGCCGCTCATCCGATATCAGCATCCA
The DNA here is from genome assembly GCA_020426325.1 of Planctomycetaceae bacterium. Lineage (GTDB taxonomy): Bacteria > Planctomycetota > Planctomycetia > Planctomycetales > Planctomycetaceae > JAHBXU01. Next base: position 59,661 of record JAGQQG010000012.1, read on the forward strand.
GTTCACATCGGCCTGCAGTCATTCCCTCGAATTGACAGAGACGACTTTGCGCGAGAGCAGGAGATGGAAAGCCGCTGAGCCTTGCGATAAGATGAATCGTATACGATTCGTGAGACAGGTTTTGCCGGACTTCGTATCGGCAATGTTGTACTTGAACTGATCAGTGGAAGAGGAGGAGGTCCGATGCGATTTCACATTGCAGCATGCGGGTTGGCGTTCGTGCTTGGCTGGACTGCGATGGGTCTTGCTGAAGAGAGTGAGGGACTCACGCCTGAACAACAACAGGCGGTCGACGCTCTCAAGGCACTCGGCGGAAACGTCATGCCAATCGCTCAGAACGATGATCGTCTGGACATAACGCTGCATCTGGCAGACCAGGACGTCACAGACGAGCATCTTGCACTTGTTGCACAGTTGCCAAAAGTTGCGTGGCTCAATCTGGCGGGAACAAAGATCACCGACGCCGGACTGCAGCATCTGGCTGGTTTAACAACTCTGGAGAAACTCCATCTGGAGAAGACGGCCATCACCGACGCCGGACTGGAACATCTGAAAGGCCTCAAATCACTGGTCTACCTCAACGTGTACGGTACTAAAGTGACCGATGCGGGTCTCAAGCATCTCTACGGGCTGAAGAATCTGCGTCATCTGTATGTTTGGCATACGGAGTGTACGCCCGAGGGGATCATGAAGCTGGTCGCCAAATTCTCGCCGCTTGAGGTGGTGGGAGCCCTCGAACTGACTCCTGCCGAGGTGCCGGCAGAAGAACCTGCTGCTGAAGAGGAAAAAACTGAGGGCGACAATTGATGATGGTTCAAAAAACAAAGGGCGCCTGTGAATCACAGGTGCCCTTTTGACTTTCTCGTGGTTCAGCTTTCAGCAACATCTCTCACAGAGCAACCTCTCAGTGCTCGTGACCTGCTTCCCCCTCATGGTCATGCTCGTCGTGGTCATGTTCCAGCGCGCCCGTGTAGCTGTCTCCGTTGATCTCCACGGTGACGCTGCCGTGCAGGTCTTCGATGTCCTTGATCGCTGCGACGGTCTCTCCAGTCGCTGAAAACCTTGACGCCTGACCTTCCGCATCGCCCTCTTGTGGTTCAGCGGCCAAAGTAATCGGCTCTCCTCCTTCAACTGCAAACTCGATTTGTTCCAGCGGCACAGCCACAGTGTTCTCAGCATGGGCATCGAGTACGTAGACCACGAGACGCTCGTTGTTCGGCTCAAAAACAACCTCTGCATTGTAGAGATGGTCGCCCAACTCGATCAGGTGTCCCCCATGAGGAGCCTCGTGGTGATGGTGTTCGTCTTCGTGAACATGGGCTTCGGCCTGCTCCACTTCCTTCTCGGTGACGGGAGCATACCCCCCCCCCTGATCGCATCCAGACTGGAAAGAAAACCCGATTATCCCCAGGAGGGCAAACGAATGCGGAAGACATCGCAATGATTGTGACAAGACTTGAAAACGCATAAGACTCCTTCATTACTTTACAAGAACGGGTGATCATGAATGGGAGATCGTCGCGAGCAGAGCCGCGCCGATGGGCCTATTCTTGGAGCGAGTCCCGCTGACGTCAATGTCGCGGGGACCACAATCGGAACGATTGGTCCGAGCAGATCTGATCAAATCGCTTGAAAGGCAGTCTGAACCAGCAATCGATCGACCACAAACTCCATGTCCGGACCGTTTGGTAGATCAGCGAACGAATCCAGGATGTCGAAGTAGAAGAACGGTGAGCAGAGAGAGTCAGCCGTCTGTTCGTGATTTTTTGCGACGGGATCAATCCGACGAGAATCAGCGGCGGACCGAATTCTTCATCAGGATCCAGCCGAACACACCGATGCTGAGCAGGAGCATTCCATACTCTGATGGTCCCATATCGTTCCAGCCGTCGACAAAGAAGTCGCGATACCAGCGCATATAGTACATGAATCCCTGATACATCGGTCGACCTCGCAGCGAAGTTGGACTGTTGCAGTTGCAACGTCATTGGGCACAGTGAAGCAGATGCAAAATTGCAACACTCCGCAATAAACCTAGGTCGGAATCGGTCACTGGGCAAATCGCAGCCTGACGATTGTTCACGGAGTGGCCTGCTCGACCATCAATTCTGAAAAGTGAAACCCGTCGATCCGCAGGACCGTTACAACGCATACGACCATCTGGGCTGCGAGGAGCCACGTCGACATTGAAAGTCCCAGCCGGGATTCCTGCGTTTCGTTTCCTCGTTTCACGAGTCGTTCCATTGCGGCTGCCATACTCATGACGACCCAGGGCATCAGAAACACCCAGAGCCGGGCCGCTTCACCCATGTTCTTTCCCGACACGAGTAACAGCCCCCACACCACACAGAATGCGAAAGGCAGGCTCGCTCGATGCGACCTCCACCTGCCCTCCTGCACCAAGTCCCTGAGTGACCAGACCACCATGACGACGATCGGAAGGCCGACGCTGAATGCCAACTCTCCCGGATTCAAGAGCAGCCACTTCCACCAGGTCCGCACGTTGTGATCGTAGAACAAGGCATGATTGGAAAGGTTCCATCGCCAGACGTTGGTCAGGTTGATGTCGTATGCCCATGCCAAGAGCAGCGTTGGCAGGATGAAACCAGTTGCACCGGAGGCCAGGAGTAAGAGTTGTTGACTGATTGTCGGCGAGACTCGCCCCTCGGACTCGTTAATGGAAATCGGTTGAGGTCGAGTAACAAACCATTCCCAAGCAGTCATCGCCACCATCAAGGCTGCCACGGTTACAAACGCCAGGCTGAGAAGCATCCCGACCCATAGCGTCACTCCGGCAGCGATCGCCCACATCAGTGAACGACGATCACAGGCCGTCATCCAGCAGGCTGCTGTTGTGACCGAAAGCATGGGAAAGAGTGTATCGGACTTGGGATGAAACACTGCGATGGCAGGAACCAGCGGCCACATCCCGGCAACCAGCCACGCAACACGTGCGGAGTAGTTTCGACGAGTGAGTTTGTAAACACCAACCACGGTCGTAGCGGTAGCGAACATCGTCAGGAGAGACGCCAGCCAGATTGTCGCCTCGTCAGCCGGTTTGACGATGACTCCGCTTCCTGCGGAGAACGACCGGATCGATTCCAGCGAGTCGTAAACGGACCTCGGACATGTCGACAAGACCGCTTCGCTAAACTTGGGTGACGACTCACAGAGCTGAAGGAGTCCTTGATAACCCAGGGTCAAGCCGGGAGGATGAGTCCCGATGTGCAGATAGTCCTGCTCAGCCAACAACTCTTCATAGCTGGAGAGGAACTCAGCCGTACTCGACACGTCGTTCTTTGCCTGCCAGTAGTATCCGGACGAACGCGGATAGAACAACACATACGGGACCTTGCCCAGGTTGGCGGGAGCGGGCACACTCTCTTGTAGACACAAGATCCACGCGAACCCTGCTCCGACGAGCATCAGCAGCAACCCCAGCGTCGCAGTCCGAGTGGACGAATCGATTCGCCCACTCCCCCATGCCACGAACGCGACATATGCACTTCCGAAGGCCAGTCCCACGACGGTCCCGATGATCAGATCCGGCCCACCCGAAATTCTTGGCCATGTCCACTCGCCGGGGATGCCAAGCGGAAGGGATGTCGCCCACAACAGCAGAAATGTTACGGCAACTGTCGCTGCCAGTGTGATGCCAAATCCGCGACGGTTCATCCAGTCATCACACTCTTGGAGGCAGGTAAAGTGCAGCCAGCCACATCATGAACGATGTGGCTGGACTGTGATTGATGAAGGCAGAGGCGAAGATCAGTCCACGACCCGCACCTCGAGGTCTGCCTTAAGAATCTGATCGATTCTGGCCTGACTGTCGAGCAAGTGGGCACGACTGTAGTCATCCAGCTTGAGTTTCTCTGAATCCAGCAGCTTTTTGGTGCGTTGGCCGAGAGTTCGCAGATGCATTCTCGCCAGCGTACGGGCATCCTCAGGTGCCAGACGAGGAATCATTCGGAAATCGGCGTTCCCCTCCGTGACCAGTCGCCCCAGGTAATTGAGCGTTTCCCGCTGCAAGCCACGTCGAAAGCTCGACACAAAGGGCTCACGATTAGTGTATTCCCCTTCCGCCTGCTTGGGATTCCATTCCGAAAAGGCTCCATCAACAATGCGATCAAGGTGTTCTGCAAGTGTATAGACATCGGTATCATTCGGGACTTTGAATTCGCCGTCCTGTAATCGACGGAGCAGCGTCGAATCGAACAACTCACTCAGAACGATCCGATGCATGCGACCAATGGTTTCGTGAATCGGGTAATCCAGCCGGTCCGGCTCGTTGATGCCCCAATGACTCCAGCGAGTTGCTGAGAGATAATTCAAAATTTCCCCATCGAAGGATGGAGGTGCGAAGGTGGTCTCAACAAGCAGGTCCATCGCCTTTCGCTGGGCATCGGCATCGACAGCCTGGAAGGGCGGACGCGCCCCCTCGCTCCCTTTGTGATCACGATTGACGTAGACGCCGCCGGGTAACCGAGCGACAAATAGTGCCGAACGCCAATACTCCCTAAGGAGCAGGCCGAACGCCTGGCGAGCACGCTGATAGCCGTCGCCATCTTCGACAGAACGGTCAACGACCTTGGGAATCAACTCCATCGCTTGTTCCATCTGCCGACGGGCGAAGGCGATGGGATCGTCGCCCATGTCGAACCGATTTGACTTTGGATCTGAGTCGAGGCTGCCGGTGTCTTCGTCCGTCGCATAGTCCAGTGCCGGCTCGGTGGATCGGGCCGCGATTTTGGACAGCTCGTCCTCTTCTTTGCCGGAGATTGGCTTGTAGCCGTACTCGATCACCCACTCGTCATAGGGACCAATCGTCTGAGGGAAGTACAATCCCTGTTTTTGACCCGGAGGGGCAATCATGGTCGCGTTGTAATCCATCACGCTGGCCACAACTGGTTCATTGGGATCTGCGTCCGGGTTTGTCATCTCCTCCAGACTCTTCCAGGCACTTGCCTTGAAATTGTGTCGCAGGCCGAGTGTGTGCCCCACTTCATGCATGACGACTTCCTTAAGTCCCTGATGAATGAACTCTTCGGGCAGTTTGCCTTTCTCAGCAACACCTCGTCCCGTCAGCAGAGCTGCGGCAAAACCCATCTGATGATGCATTCCGTTGCAATACATGCAGAGAGCACCATGATCGTGCGAATGAGACGGCTGACCGTCCTGCAGTCGATCAAAGGGCGTCCAGTTTGGGCGAAGCTGTTCGGCCTCTGCATCGCTGAGCGTTTCGTAGTCCTGCTTCCAGTAGTCCAAAAAGCTCGCGTCGAAGATGATGTCTGCGTCCAGGATCTGACCCGTTCGAGGGTCGACCCGCGACGGCCCCATTGCGAAGCCTGCGTCCGCCGTCAACCAGCGGAAAGTGTTGTAGTTGATATCTTCCGGGTCCCAGTCCGCATCATCCTCTTGCTGACGCACTCGAATCGCGCCAGCATAGCCGAGCTTTTCAAACGCCTTGTTCCACTCAAGGATGCCTGCTTCGACTGTCGGTCGCAGCCAGATTGGTACGGTCCGCTCGATGTAGAACGTAATCGGCTTCTCGGGAGGAGACAAATCGATATCAGGATCTTTCTTCTTCAGGTGCCAGCGGTTGATGTACCGCACAAAGTGCTGGTCATCATCCTTGTCGGAGAAATCCTTCAGCACAGTGAGGAAATACCCGACCCGGTCATCGGCCAGGCGCGTCTTGTAACCGTTCGATCCGACCTTCGGCAGTTCACTGATGCTGTAGTGGACATGAATCTGAACGCCGCGCGTATCGGCAACCGTATCGATGAGGTCGGTCGAGAAGCTGCTGGGGCCGGAGTAGATCGCTGCGACTTCCAGCTCCAGATTTTTCTCAAAATTCTTGACTTCGCTGATCGTGGAGCGGTCGCTGACAAACCGGAAGCCGAGTCCAATGTGACGCCCGATTTGCTGGTCGTCGCTCATGAAGATCTGCGTCATGTCGACCAGATGTCCCCCAGGCGAGTCCGCCAGAATTGGCAGTGCGTAAAGCACGCTGTCACTGTATGCCAGACGAACCGCGTTCGACTCTGGACTATCCGGTTTCGCCTTGAACCTGACGTTCCTGCGAATGACATGAATCTTGTCGCCCACCTTCTTGAAGGTCCAGATGACGTCGTCACCCTCTCCCCAGGTCATTCCACCAAGGACCATTCCTTTGCTGATGCCCCGTGCAATCGACGTCAGGATGATGTAGTCCTTGCCCAGATCGCTCGACTTCAGATCGACCAGCAGCTTTTGATCCTTGCTGTAAACGGTCCACATCCCTTTGTCTTCGACCCCGGTGTTCTTGTCCAAATCCTCCGTCAATTGAGTGAATTTGGACTTCGTCTTGGCTTTCGTCGACGACGACTCAGACGTTGAGTCGGACGAGTCGTCATCGGCTGCTCTCAGCATCGATGGCACGGAGAGCACACAAGCCGAAAGGAGCAGCCAACATGAGAGAAGTTGGCAAAGGCGGGACGTACGACGTGTCATCGGGAATCTCCGGCGTCTTTGGGATCTCGGCAAACTTCACGCGAAATACGCAAACAGTGCCGTTCCACCATTGTAACTGATAGTCCGGTCCCGGACAGGGAGCTTCTTGTCAGACGTTGCAATCAAGCAACTCTGGATCAACGGGTCAGAGCAAATGGGCCAGCATGTCGCGAAATGGCAACGCCGATGACTTGGGCACACAAAAGTCCAAAGCTTTCACTGCCGAGGGCAGATCCACCGAGTTTGTCTACTTCACGTGGACGACTACGCAGGTGATGTTGTCCTTCGATCCGCCCGCTTCGGCCGCCTTCACGAGTGCTGCGGCCGCGTCTTGAGGACTGTCCTGCTCACTAAGAATTCGCGAGATGGCCGCATTGTCGAGACCGTCGGTGACTCCATCAGAGCAGAGCATCAGACGATCGCCTGCTTCCGGAGCCAGTTTGCGGGGCTCTGTCCCGGAACTGCCTTCCTTGGTTCCGAGGTAGCGATACAGGACATTCTTGTATCGGTGAGTCGCGGCTTCGGCGACGGAAATCGTGCCTGCCTCGATCAATGCCTGTGTCAGCGAATGGTCTTTGGTCAACTGTTCCAGTTGGCCTTTTCGTAGCAGGTAAACACGACTGTCCCCCACGCCACCCACGTAGAGTGTTCCGGCGACTGACGTCACAAAGACAATTGTGGTCCCCATGTTGTGATAGCTTGGGTCAAGCTCACCTAATGCCATGATCTCAAGGTTTGCATGGCTGACCGCTCCATCAATCGCCGCAACGACAGCCTTCGGATCATCCTGCGAAAAGTTGATCGCCTTGCGGAGACGCTCGGAGATCAGTTCGATGGCCAACTGGCTCGCCTTCTCGCCCGCGCTCTGGCCCCCCATTCCGTCAGCAACGAGGAAAAACCTCGCGTCGGAATCGACGAAACAGTTGTCTTCGTTGTTCTCTCGGAAGTTGCCGGTGATACTCACCGAGCCCCACTCGAGTTGGAGCTTGCCTGCCATCAATTCGCCTATCAGTTGTTCACGACGATGGGTGACCTGAAGTTCAGTCTATCAACCAAGATAACCATTGGGCAGCACAATATCAGCCTCGCGATGATCGGCATAGGGGAACAACCGAGCCGGAGCCTTGTTTGATCGTTGCGAACGGAACAGCCTCCCAAATGAGATCGATCAAGTCAGCCCAAGAGTGGACATCAGGTCTCTCACGCCGAAGGTTGTTGCCGGGATCAGAAGTTCACCTGCTCCGAAGCCTGCACTTGTCCCCAGAAGTCTCGCCTGGCTCTCAACCAGATGAAAAACCCGCTCTTTCTCTGGAGGAAACTGTGTTTGATACGCACGGATGGACTCAAGCTTCACGTCCAGCGTGTCTGTGATATCAACGACGAATGCGCCGGGGGAGTCGAGAGCAGTCAGCGAGCCGAAGCCGAGCGAATACCAGATCTGCTTTTGAATTGTATGTACAGGAAGTCCATCGAAATACTCATCCCATTTTGACAGCCGCGAGTAGAACACGGCTGCGTCGCAGATCTGCACCGTCTGCCAGTGATCGGGCGATGCCATCGGCGTCTTCGCGTACATGCTGAGCACGAGTGAAGGTCGATACCGGCGAAAGACGGTGGCCAGGGCAACGCGGGTTTCGAAGCAATCGAACAGCCGACGATTGGGGAGGTCGAGCGTCTCGCGGACGTGCACGCCCAATGTCGCCGCTGCGGTCCGGGCCTCTTCGAGTCGAACATGGGGACCCGGGCTGAGCGGTGTCGGCTCGCCATCGGTTAAGTCCACAATTCCGACTCGATGCCCCTGCCGAACCAACTGCGCCAACAATCCGCCGACGGCAATCTCGACATCATCCGGATGAGCACCGACTGCGATCACATCCAACGGCTCGGGAAGTTCGGCCATCGTCATAAGTGTCAATCTTCTCTGGGGACTTCAGGACAGTTGAGGCCAAGATCTCGAAACTGCCGTAGGAGTTTGGCTAACCGATGCGGGTGAGTAATGTGGGGGATTGCCCCACAATGATCGAGCGATTCGATACGGCTGTTAGACAAGCGTTCCGAAATCTCTCGTTGAGCAGTATTAGAGCGTTGACCATCTCCTTCGCACGAAACGAGGAGCAGGGACGTCTTGATCTGAGGAAGCCGTTGAGAAAGGTCCACGCTGCCTGCGATCGATGCCAGTTTTGCATAGTCCCGCACCGGCGTCTCGCCAGCCTGCTGTGCGTAAAAATCCCAACGGCTCACGTCAAACGGAGGAAACCAAAGCCGGTTGTTTTGCTGCTGGATCAACCTGGCCAGCTGAACTTCTTTCACCTTTTTTTTGCTCCACTTCGCGGCAAACAACAAACCTTTCTCCGCCAGAGACAACCGCTGTGAGACGAAAGCACCTTGGAGCGATGCCCACTTCACACGATCCGGGACGTCGAGCATGGTTTGCAAGGCCACCAGACACCCAAACGATGTCGCATGGATTGTCCACTGCGGATGTCCCAGCTCGTCAGCAACTTCAACAAGCTGAAGAGCCAGTTGAGAGAGACGTGCTTGTGCAGAAATAGGCTGAGATCGATCATCACCGGTCGGCCAGTCCAGCAGTACCATTGAATGCTCGTCGCGAAGGACCCAGGCCAGTAAAGCAAACAACTCGTGACTGCCGAGAAATCCGTTCAGCAAAAACAACGGCGGTCCTGACCCAAAAGTTACTGCGTCAATCGGACCGGCACTGGTCTGGACGCGACAAATCTCCCGCTCCTCTCGAAAAGCAGCGACGACCTGCTGCCAGTCCAGGGGCGTCGGACAACCCTGAGACTCGCTGCCAGGTTGAAGCGAGACACCGTCATTCCGTTCGTGTTGTGCTAACCCCGCAGGCAACGGGGAAGGCTGATTCGCCAGCATGCTTCGCGTTCCAACGTCCAAGGCCAAGAATGATAATCATCCTAGGCCATCGCACTCAGCGAGGAAAGCAACCTTCCATACGAGAAGCACGGCTTCGTCCAGCGTCAATGACATCTCCACTCGGTTCTGCGAGACTCTCTTCTGATTGCTTTCAACTCAGGGACCACATTAAACGCACAACCCTCACAATCTGAACACCCGCCACTGCGTTTGCCCGGCAACAATTGAATCGATCCGCAACCTGCAAATCGTGAACTACGGTTGAAATGTTGCCCGGCGTCAACATTCATCGCGGGCGCCGTCTCTCGTTGTCGGAGTAGGTCGATGTTCAGCAAACTGTTTCAGCGAAAGAAAAAGTTCGTCAGTGGTCCGATTCAGGGGCGGCTCTTGCTCCGGATGGGGGTGTACTGGGTCCTGTACCACGTCATTCTCTGGCACGCTCTGTTCATCTTCCGATACGTCGAATACCGCGTCGAATCAACGACGACGGGAGCCTACAAGCCGATCGGAGAACTCTACGATCAGTTCACACTCGACTACTACCCGATCATTTTCTGTGCGGTCTTCGCGTTGCCGATCGTCCTCGTTGACCTGATGAATCTCACGCACCGCATTGCCGGACCGCTCGTTCGGTTCCAACATGCGCTGCGGGCACTCATCGCTGGTGAGGATGTCCAACAAGTCGGTCTCCGCAAAGGGGACTTGCTCATCGAGTTCCAAGGGGAGTTCAATAAGTACCTCGACTTCCTGAACCAGCAGAAGAAGGCTGAGGCTGAGGAAAAAGCGCGTATGACCTCGGGCGAAGAAGAACTGCTGATCGAAGTCGACCAGCTCCGCAAATGCGTCCACGATGCTCTGGAGAATGCCGGTGCTGGGTCAGAAGCGGACTGCAGCGAGGAAGACACCGTAATTTCGGCTTCCACACCAGAGGCCTAAGTCATCCCGCGACGAGTCGGGAACGGATATCGCTACTACGCTCCCGCCCGCAGTCAAACGATGGATTCCGAAGTATCTCGCGGGGAGGTGAAACGACCGAGCTGAGTTGACTCGAGCGTTTGAGACAAACAGGCCCAAATGATCAGCCTCGCCGCAGTGCCTGACACGACGGCTTCCCATCTCAGATTGACCTCATGTCGAATGCTGAATACAGTTTGCGACCACTTCAGGTCAGAGACAATTTTGCTTCAAGTGTTGAGTCTCCAGGGAGGGAGCGATGGGAGTTTGCCAGCAAAGTCAGCATTCAACGGGATACGGGCACACTGCTTTCGCCGCCTGGGCAATGCTCACACTCACGATCGGCTGCAGTGATTCGCCCGAAAACGCTGTTGAGGTGACCCCGGTCGCGAGACGGCAGCCTGCTTCACTGACGGCACCGTTGACTCCGGCCGACATCCGGATCTGCTTGAACGTTGCCGCAGAGATGCCTGAGGGAAAACTGCCGGAGTTTGTCCCGGTGGGTCAATCAATCATCGATGACCGCATGTCCGCGAAACAACTCATTGAAGCTTATCGCACGGAGTACCGCAGGATGTTTGATCCCGTCGAACAGGCGCGACACTGGCGAAGTGATGAGCAACTCGTTCAGATCCTCACGGAACAAGGGACAACTCCGGAAGAATTTGCATCCCTGTTAACACGGGTCGGGTGCGGGATTGCAGCTCACACGATGAAGTCCAAACTGAATTTGGACGAAGCCTCTGCAAAAGCGAGTGAGCAACTCGCGGAGATCGTTTTGAAGATGGACGCAATGGATCAACAGAAGGCCAATCCTCGGGTGAGTCCAGTTGCTATCGCGCAACGACGACAGCCGCTTGTGGATCAGCTGAAGTCACTTGTCGCGCTATCGGAGTTCAGTGCCGTCCTGTCAAGCGTGCCTCCACAGACGACTGATGTTATCTCACAGCACTGGGAGGCACTCGCATCCCTACTCCCGGCAGGAGGCGAACTCGACATGTTCGAACGCACGCTCGACGCACCAGCAGTCATCGTGCCGGCGAGTCACGAGCGTCCGGACGCACGGTGATAAGCGAACTCAGTCGAGATTCAGAAGTTCGATGTCTTTGAACTGAACGGTCATCGCGGGTCCCGCATGGGCCTGCAGGGCGATCACGCCTTTCGATGCTCCCTTCTCGGTTTCATGATCGATGACCTCTGACATGAGCACGCCGTTGACGAAGTGTTGCAGATGATTGCCGCGGGCGACAATCAGGTAATCGTTCCAGTCCTCCTGTTCCACAACGAGTTCCTGCAGAGACGTCGCGCCGGCAAAGGGGATGGTGGATTTGGTGCCGTCGGCCGCAATCGTGACCGACTCACCTCGCTTGGCAAGGATGCCTCGTCCCCGTTCGTCATAGTTGATGCCTGTGTAGGTGGGGGATGAATCGATGTCAGCCTGATAGCCGCCGACGATCCATTTCTTCTCGTCAATCACACGGCTGCGGTACTGCACACCCGAATTGCCCCCGACAATCTTGTACTTCAGACGCAGCTGGAAGTTCGCTGGCTCCCTGTCCTTGAGCACGCAAAACGTGTTGTAACCCATGAGCAGATGGTCAGGCGTCGTCTGCCCGGTGATGGCTTCGTCCTGGACGGACCAGTAACTGTCGTCGTGGTTCCAACCCTCGAGCGTCTGACCATCAAACAACTTGACCCACTGCTCGGTCTCTTCCGCTTGAGTGGTCAGGGAGAACGCACTGATCAAAAGTCCGGCTGCAATCATCGTCCGCATGAGTCGCTCCTGAGTGGGTGTATCGGAATGTTCTCATTCTCTCGAATCCTTCGATTGTTGCAAGCGGCGGAATTACCGCGGGCTGCTCCACCAGACAGTGACGAAACTCGTAGCTGTCTCAAAACAAAGCATGAGCAGTCGGGGCGAAGAGCAATGGATAGAATTGACCTCCTAACGGTTGGCCGCTCGGGATGATGTCCGTGCCGGCAAGAAGCGGTTCATCGGACGCGGAACAGACGCCGTCGCGACAGTAGTTCAGAACTACGGCCCTTCGCTGTCGATCTGTGCGGTTCTCGTAGGAGCCATGAACCATCAACGGATGGTGAAAAGAACATTCGCCTGCACGAAGTTCGACGGGGCGCGGATGCTGGAATGCTTCCCACTGCTCATCGCTCAACACCTGACGAATGGCCGTCATGTCCCCGGCTAAACCGGTGATGGGCAACAAGTCCCATCGATGACTTCCTGGCACGTAATGGAGGCACCCGTTGTCGCGAGTGCTGTCATCCAGGCCAATCCAACAGGTCAGATGAGCCATCGGGCGCGTACGGGTCCAGTACGAATAGTCCTGATGCCAAGCCACGACGCCTCCGTGATGAGCCGGCTTACAAAAGAGCTGGTCATGCCAAAATCGCACCGCCCCATCGAGCAATTGACTCGCGGGGACCAAACAAGCCGTATTCCACAGGATGTCATGAAAGGCCGGCTTGATTCTCCACGCGCCCAGTGCATGGAATAGCACCTTTGTCGGATCGGTCGATTCGTTCGAGTTGTACTCATACCAGAACTCACTTCCCGGATGATCGGGATGAGCCAAGGCCTCCAACTCGTGACGCAGGACTTCGAGTTGTCTGTCCGACAACACGCGGATCCCGGAGACGTAGCCGTGTTCGTGAAAGAAAGCGACCTGCTCACCTTTTAATCGGAATTCGGCTGAATCGTTCTGTGTGCTCATCCACGAAAAAAGGTCACTGATTGGATGATGGACTTGCGACAGATCTTCAGCAACGAATGACATCGAGGACTTCCGGATTGTTGAGTGAATCGGTCGGTTGACAAATGTCGTGTTCGCTGAGGGTTCAGCTGAAGCATCGATCGTATCGCCATGTGCTCAGAGGAGCACATCGACTCTTACGAGTTCTTGGTTGAAATGAGGAACGATCAGGCAAGAGATCTCAATGTGGACTCTGGCACTGTTTCCAGTCAAGACACGCTTTCCCCAGATTGAACAAAAAGAAATATCCCATAAGTATCATTCGAATAGAACTTTGCGTCATGATCTAGTGCCACTTCATGCTTGTCTTTCCGTGATTCTTCCGTGAACACTCACACCCTGTTTGACATCAATAACGCAACCACCATAAATTGGTTACATATCCCAGGTATCCCACATTTCCTTTGGCTCCGTTGTTCCGCCCGAGGTCTCGGAAGGCAGTGGTCAAGGCAGGAAGTGCTGGGATGACAGATGAGGAGTCAGGGATGGTTCGAAAATCGGCGAAGGGATCTATGGTTCTTCGACGTGGGTGTGTCACCCAGAGGAACGAAGTCTGCGCAAAAGAGAGTATTCGATTCGCTAGCCTCATCTGCCAATCCTGTTTCCTCAGGCACCTCATCAATGTGGGTCTCAAGATTGTGATGAACCCACCTCTCTCGATCATCACGCTCCGATGCTGACGTTTCAGGTTGAATACTTTTGATGTTGTTCTGCGCGCACTGTGCCATGCTGGTCTTACTGGTGATGGCGGTTGTTGCCTCGTGGGCCTTTGGGGGAATCTCACCTTCGGCTCAATTCGGGATGCACATCGCAGCGGCGATAGCTGTTGTGTGGGCGTTGGTCACATATTGTCGAACAAATGATCGACCAGCCGCGCTCCCTTGGGCGGTACTGCCGTTGATTGGAGGCCTACTGCTCGGAGTCGGCCAGATGATTCAACTTCCCGTCGAGACATCAACCGCTCTCAGCCCAACGGCGACCACATGGCGCTCGGAGTTGATCACACAGGAATCGGCTTCAAATACAAATGATGGGGCCATTACTTCTTCGGTTTCTCTCTATCCGGCATCCACTCGAAACCAACTCTCATTATTCCTGCTCGGCACAATCTGTTTTGTTATTGCGGCGCTAGTGCAATCAAAGACCAGTCCGGCTCTGATGATGAACGTGGTGGCGGTGACTGGCGGAGTGCTTGGCTTCTTCGGATTGGCACAGAAACTGGCGTGGGATGGAAAGTTGTTCTGGATGGTTGATGTCCCCGAGGGGGCAGGTCCATTCGCATCCTTCGTCAATAAGAACAACGCAGCAGGGTTTCTGTTGATTTGTCTGGCGGCCGCGATCGGAAGTGCCATCTGGGCGACCCATCGGCATGAATCAGTCCGTGCTTATGATGGAGAGCCTCGACGTCGGCAACGAATGTCTGGTGGGTTGGGGGATGTACTTCTGGCTCAGCTTGCTCAGTTGGACACGGTGTCACTCGTTGCGTTTGGATCGGTCGCCGTCATTCTCACCGCTGTGTTAGCATCGATGTCGAGAGGCGGCTGGATTGCCCTTGTGGGTGCGTCTGTGGTGACTCTCACCGTCGCTCTGCTCAGCCGAAGTCGTGCAATGGTCTTACTGGCTTTGGGCCCGGCGGTCGCTGTGGGCATTGCTGCGTTGTCGCTGATCGGTCTCAGCGATTCGTTCGAAAAGCGGGTCAACACCTTGTTCGATGAGCAGGTAATCTCAGAGGCCCGGATTCCGCATTGGAACGATGGTGTGCAGGTAGTTTCTGATTTCTGGAGGACCGGAAGCGGTCTGGGAACCTATCGCTATGTGTATCCACCCTATCAGCGACGTCTCGATAACGCCTGGTACTACCATGCCGAGAATCAGTACCTGGAAACGGCCGTTGAGGCGGGAGTTCCCGGTCTTGTGCTCCTTGGTCTGATGATTATCGCTGTCGGCTCTGCGTCGTGGTTCCTCGTCAGACGGGCATCCACTCCTGCCGGGTATGCACTCGGTTTTGCAGGGATTTTTGCCCTCAGCAGTCAAGTCATTCATGCGGTGGCAGACTTTGCCCTCTTTATACCCTCGGTGACGGTGCTGTTTGCCGTGATGTGTGGTTCCGTGTGTGGTGAAGCTGCTGCTGTTGCAGAAGAAACGAAACGGCGATTCATCTCGATGACGTCCTCTCGGGGGGTTGCTGTTGCCTGCCTGAGTGCGCTGCTCGTGTTGTCAGTGTTTGGAATGGCCGAAACAGGCTGTAAGACCAAGGCAGAAGCAGCAATGACAAAGGCCCGTCCAGAAACTGAGATGATTCCCGTTTCAGCAGAGGTGGAAGAGTCCATCGGACGTCTCCAGGAGGGACTGAAATGGCGTCCTGATGATGCTGAGCTGCATTCGCAACTTGCGGAGGCTTACATCGAGCAAGGCCGGCTCGCCATGTTGGACACGCTGGTTGGTTTGGTGAAAGAAGACTTGAAAGTTACCGAACTCCCCGAAGAAACCGTGCAGGATATCTGGAGTCGGACGAAGCCAACCGTGGTTCACGGTCGGGCATGGGATCTGTTGCTTTCCGGACATCGACAGGAATTTGAAGAACTTCGTGCGGAAGCGCCGCTGCAGACCTCCTTTCGAGCTGCAGTCGATCACTTGCAGTTGTCTCGAGATTCGTGCCCATTACTGCCGTTGACGCACTTGAGGCTGGCGGAGATTGGTTTTGTCCGCGACTCAAGTGACTGGGATCAGCAGGATGTCACTCGTGCTCAGCGGCTGGCACCGGCAGATTCCTCGATCCAATTCCGCTGTGGACTTTTGGATCTCAATGCCGGTCGCATAGAGGAGGCTGCCAGGAGTTGGAAGCAGGCACTCACCTTCAATCGGACCTTCTTTCCACAAATCATGATGACGGAAGAAGCTCGTCTTCCGCTGAAGCCGGACAAATTCGTCGCTGAAGTTTTGCCCGATGATCCGATGTACCTGATTGAACTGGGGCAAAGATACAGGCGTCGCGGCCGCAAGGGGGCCGAACTCGCGAAGGCTGTCGGTCAGCGTGCGATCGAGTTGGCGGACAGCGACAATTCCCTGCCTGATTGGGACCGGGCGTTTATCCGAGGATTTGGAGCCCGTTTAACAGGTAACGATCGGATGGCGGCTGATGCTCTGGCGGAGGCTGTCAAGCTGAGACCGGAAGACTTTCAAACACGATTCATCCTCGCGGAACTCCTGACATCTGAGGGGAGGTTTGACGAAGCACTGTCCCATGTTCGTCAGATGAACATGAAAGAATCGGGGAACTCGCAGTACGAGACACTCATGGCACGCATTCACAAAGAGCGGGCCAGGAAGACCTTCGATACTCCTTGACGACAAGACTTACAACTCGACAACGGGACGTGCGGAAAACCGGACGAGTTTCCGGGAAAGTGCGGCCTGCGACGTCTGAGGCTCCGTTGCAGAGTCGCCCCTTGCGAATTGTTTCGATCCTGGGACGGATGAATGTCGGCGGACCCGCACAGTTGGTTGCCTGGATGACCGCTGGTCTGAACGATCTCGGACACGACGCACATCTCGTGACGGGCACAGTTCCGGCGGGTGAAGTCGACATGCTTGATGCGGCCTACACTGCAGGGGTCGAGCCGATTGTCATTCCGGAGTTGAGTCGAGAGTTGACCCCCAAGGATACCATCGTCGTCTGGAAACTGTATCGGGAATTGTGTCGACTCGAACCTGATGTTGTTCACACGCACACCGCTAAGGCGGGGGCAGTTGGTCGGCTGGCAGCATGGCTGTATCGCTGGGGACACTGGCGAACAGTAATCGGCATACCACGAACCTGTCACGTCATCCACACGTTTCATGGTCACATTTTTCACAGCTACTTCGGCCCGCTCAAGACTCGGTTGTTCATCGGCATCGAACGGTTCCTCGGTCGCTGGATGACTGACCGCATCATCGTGTTGTCGCAACAACAGCTCGAAGAGATCCATCATCTGTTCAGAGTCGGGCGTGCGGATCAGTTTGATGTAATTCCGGTTGCCGTCGACGTCGAGTCACTGACGAATGTTCGACAAACCCCACAGCGAACAGAGTTTCGTCAAGAGTTGGGAGCAACGGATGAAACATTCGTCGTTGGAATCATCGGACGTCTGGTTCCCATCAAGAATCACAGTCTTTTTTTGCGGGGAATCAACGAGTACTGCCGCCACAGCTCCCCATCTGCTGAAAAGGCGAAGTTCGTCGTGATCGGTGATGGCGAGTTGCGTGAGGAACTGTCGACTGAAGTCGAGCGGCTGGCGTTGACCGGGCAGGTGGTGTTTCTTGGCAATCGACGAGATCCGGAGATCTTCTATGCGGGACTGGATGCGGTTGTGCTGACCTCGGAGAACGAAGGCACGCCGATGTCGCTGCTGGAGGCCATGGCCAGCCGTGTGCCCGTCATCTCGACTCTCGTCGGCGGCGTTCCCGACCTCCTGGGAGTGATGGTGGAACCCTCTGAAGGATCAATCGAGATTCGAGAGCGAGGTATCGGTATCCCATCAGGAGATGCAACGTCTCTGGCACAAGCAATTCATCGACTGCAAATAGATTCCAAGCTTCGGCAGGAGATCACTCAGAGATCCTACGGATTTGTCCAAGCTGAACATACGCGTCAGGCGCTGATGAGGCGCACTGTCGCCGTCTTTGACCAACTCACGCAGACCAAAACCACGTTCCCTCAACACGCTCAAAACTCGACGACCAGTCGGCCTGTCGATGACACAGATTCTCAAAGCCTGCGGCAAAAAGCATCGCCGCACATTCGGAAGAAGGACCCCAAAACTATGCGAGTACTCATCACAGGCGGCGCGGGCTTCGTCGGATCGCATCTTGCGGATGCCTATCTGGAGCGAGGAGATGAAGTTGTCGTCATCGATGACCTCTCGACGGGAAGCCGGGAGAACGTGGCGCATTTGCTCGATTCACCAAGATTCCAGTTGCATGTCGCTGACGTGCGTAACGAGAAACTCCTCGACGAGGTGATGGCAGACTGTGATGCAGTCTTTCATCTCGCTGCCGCTGTCGGAGTACGTCTGGTTGTCGAGAGTCCGGTTCGCACCATCGAAACGAACATTCAGGGGACAGAAGCCGTGCTCAAGGTGGCGGCCAGGCATAATACGCGAATACTCATCACCTCGACATCCGAGGTCTATGGACTGAGCACGAAGGTGCCCTTCAAAGAAGATGACAACCTCGTCATGGGCTCATCGACAATCGGCCGTTGGAGCTATGCCTGCTCGAAAGCGATCGACGAGTTCCTCGCATTGGCATACTACAACGAGAAGCAACTTCCGGCGATTGTTGTCCGTTTGTTCAACACCGTCGGCCCAAGACAGACGAGCCGATACGGCATGGTGATCCCGACGTTCATTCGGCAGGCGCTGACCGGCGAACCGATCACGGTCCACGGAGACGGACGTCAGACGCGGTGTTTCTCGTTCGTCACGGATGTCGTCGCTGCTCTGGTGGCACTCATGGACCATCCGGATTCCCCGGGACAGGTCTTCAACATCGGGTCGAACGAGGAGATTTCGATCGCAGAACTGGCCGAGATTATCAAAGTGAAGACAGACTCGGAGTCCGACATTCTCGTGGTCCCATACAGCGAAGCCTATCGTTCCGGCTTCGAAGACATGCAGCGACGTGTCCCGGATGTCTCGAAGCTGGAGAAGCACGTGGGCTTCCGGCCGATGTCGTCACTTGAGCAGATTCTGGACGGAGTGATCGCATCCATTCGCGAGGATCTGCAGCACAACCCGACTCAAGACGCACCACAGGGGAGCAATATTCACGCGACGAACCGGTCGGCCTGACGGTTGACTTACGCTCACGTCTCAGAGGTCCTTTGAAGTTCGTCGGTATTGTTTTCATTCTTGATTGATCTCCTGCCTGTCGCTGTTTCGTTTCTTGCGGTGCTCATGTTGACGCCGCTGATGAGACGAATTGCGCTCGCCACAGGATTCGTTGATCATCCCTCTGCAGAGCGCTGGCATCAAAGGCCGACGGCTTTGATGGGGGGTGTCGCGATCGTGTTCGGGGTTGGCAGCGTTTGCTGGTGGTGTGGGCCAACCGACACGGGCTTTCGGACGATGCTGGGAGCAACAGGGTTTCTTGCGGTCATCGGATTACTCGACGATGCGCTTCCACTGAAGCCCTATCAGAAACTGGCCGGACAGTTGGCGGCAGCGGCGGCCATCATCTATGCAGGCTACTCCGTACCGTGGACCGGATCGGCCGTGTTCAACATCGGACTCACGGTGCTTTGGCTGGTGGGCATCACGAATGCGGTCAACCTGTTGGACAACATGGATGGACTGGCAGGAGGGATCGCCGCGATTGCCGCAGCGTTTCTCGGAATCAATTTTGCGATGAACGGCCAGCCGACTGAAGCGGTTGTGCTCTTCTCGTTGGCAGCTGGCCTCGTAGCTTTTCTGGTGTACAACTTTCAACCGGCATCCATCTTTATGGGTGACTGCGGAGCGATGTCGGTTGGCTTCTTTCTGGCAAGTGCCGGCCTGCTGGCCGCGACAGGCGGGCGCTCCCGAAGCGTGCTTTCCGTTCTGGCTGTTCCCGTGATGATTCTGCTGATCCCCATCTTTGACACCACACTGGTGACGATCCTGCGGTCGCTGGCTGGCAAGTCCGTCGCACGCGGATGGAACGATCATACATCACATCGCCTCGTGGCCCTGGGGCTCTCCGAACGCCATGCGGTTCTGTTGATGTGGGGACTGGCTGCTGCCTCCGGCTTGGCATCACTGCTCGTACGCGACTTTCCCGTGAATGTGGGCGTTGCGATCCTTGCCTCGCTGCTGCTGGGTTTCACTCTTCTCGGAATTCATCTGGGAGATGTCAAGATCTTCAGCGAAGAGGACTTGCGAGCGGCACGGAAACGTCCGTTCGTATCTCTGTTGCATGCACTGTCGTTCAAGCGACGCGTCTTCGAGATGGCGTTGGACGTGGTGCTGTTTGTGATGTCGTACTACCTCGCCTGTGCGTTCCTCTACGGAACGGGAGAAGACAACCCGACATGGCTGACGTTTCGTCAGACGATCGCACTCCTTGTGACACTCAGGCTGATGACGTTCCTGACATTGGGCGTTTATCGTGGGATCTGGAAGTACATCAGTCTGGATGACGCCATGCGATACGCAAAGGCGATCGTGATCGGGTCGATTCTGACAGCATTTTTCCTGAAGTTCATTCTTCCATTACCGGTTTACGGTACGGTGCTGGTGCTGGACGGAGTGATCGCGTTCGTCCTGATTGCAGGAAGTCGAATGACATTTCTCGTCTTCGGACGCATGTTGCCTCAAAACCTTCCAAAACCAGCCAAGCGAGTTCTGATCTACGGTGCCGGTGACTCGGGCACAATGTTGCTCAGACTCATGCATTCCGATCCCAAGCGTCCCTATGAGGTCGTGGGATTCCTCGATGATGACCCATTCAAGTCCGGCATGACGATCCACGGACTACCGGTGTTCCACACGCGGGAAGCCCTCGATCAACTTGTGACGAAATTGGACGCTCACAGGCTGATCGTTTCTAGTGAGAAAATTCCTTCGGATAACGTCTACGAACTGCTGGATCGTCACCCACGACTAAGAATTGAAGCGTACCGCCTGCACGTTGAACTCGAAGCACTATCCCGTGAGCCAATGATGGCTGCGGGCTGATTCCACCCCATCGCGTCCTCTGCCCCCAAGGACGACCCCACTGCCAGCGAACTATCGCCGCCGACGTATGTCCATGAGCCTGAGTCAAGACTCCAATTCCGCCACTGCCGCATTCACGGTCGACGCACGTGATACGCGTGGCAGCATCGCGATGCCGCACCACCCTGTCGTTTCGGTGCGGGCCGGACGTCGCAACTGGGTTGACGCATCCCAGCTATGGGAGTTCCGCGAGCTGTTGTGGTTTCTGATGGTTCGAGATGTGAAGGTCCGTTACAAGCAGGCGGCACTGGGAGTTATCTGGGTGGTGTTGCAACCTCTCACGATGATGGCCGTTTTCTCAGTGATCTTCAGTCGACTGGCGAACATTCCGACAGAGGGTGTCCCTGCTCCATTGTACTTGTTTGCTGGGCTCCTCCCTTGGGTGTACTTCGCGTCGGGCGTGGCGAATGCGTCCAACAGTTTGATCGGCAGTACCAGCCTGGTCAGCAAGGTGTACTTCCCACGGCTGCTGCTCCCCTCGGCAGCCGTGGGAGCTGCCCTTGTCGACCTCGCGATCTCAGCCACGTTGTTCGCTGGCCTCATGATGATCTATCGACAACCCCTTTCCCCGCAGATCGTCTTGCTGCTGCCGTTGACACTGCTACTCGTCATTCTCGTTCTCGCGATTGGGACGGGAATGGCCGCACTGAATGTGAAGTACCGTGATGTGCGGTATGTGATCCCATTCATCCTTCAACTCGGCATGTTCATCACGCCTGTGATCTACCCGTTGAGCTTCGCACCCGAGAAGTGGCGTCCTCTATTTTACCTCAACCCCATGACCGGCATCGTCGCAGGGATTCGTTCCGCTGTATACGGCCTTGAGTTGCCGGTTGAGGCGATGCTGGCGTCGACAGTCCTCACGACGCTCCTGCTGTTCGGGGCGGTCACCTTGTTCCGCAGGATGGAACGGACCTTCGCCGACGTGATCTGAAACACGCCTGCCAAGGACTCACACGGCTCATAACATTTGATGATCAGACGTATCACTCATCGCGTTCGTCCCCCCTGGAAGCCCCGGCATCTGTTCCTGTCGACGCTGCCGAAAACGGGTGGGATGTACATGGCGAAAGCCCTCAGCCGAATGACCGGCTACCCGTTGCATCAGGTCGTGCCGACACACTTCATGAACGAGCAGGACCTGTGTCCACAGCAGATGTGGTGGCTGATGAAGCCACGCGTCCTGTGGCATCATGCCAAAGCAAACGCCTTCAACGTGAGTGTGATCAAGCAATATGGATTGAGGCCCATTGTTCACGTGCGTGACATCCATGACATCGTGCTCTCCATCGACGACTACACTAAGCGGGACGAGATCCGAGGCAGGTCAGGTCCACAGGGGCACGTTCATCGTGAGTTTGAGACGATGAGTCGGGACGAACGGATCGACTATCTGATTCACATTCAGCTCCCCTGGTACTTCAGTTACCTCGTCTCCTGGCAGGAAGCCTCCGAACAGGTGGATGTGCTTTGGACATCTTATGAAGAGTTGTTCTCGGATCAACTCGCGACGTTCCGAAAGATCCTTGATCATTCAGGATTGTCCGTCTCCGATGACCAGATGACGCAAGCATTGGCATCGCTGTCCGGGAAAGAGACCAATTTCAACAAAGGAGTTTCCGGCAGGGCGGACAACGTCTTGACAATCGACCAGCGGCAGGCCATTCAGCAGCTGGCGGATGTGTGGAAGCTCGACGGACGCTTCTTCGAGCGCATCGGCATTCAACCGCACGAATTCGCGCAGATGGAGTCTGCGTAGGAAATGACGGCGATTCTGAAAACATTCGATCTCGGCAAGGAATACCTCCTCGGAGGATCGACCGACCCGTACGAGACGCTCCGAGAAAGTCTCAAGAAGCTGCCCAAAGCGGTTGCTTCACATCTGCTTGGGCGCAAGACACAACGGAACACGTTCTGGGCGCTGAAAAACGTCGACGTCTCTGTTGAGACGGGTGAAGTCGTCGGAGTGATTGGTCGCAACGGTGCCGGCAAATCGACTTTGCTCAAACTGCTAACGCGGGTCACCGAGCCAACAACGGGCGGCTTTGACCTGTACGGACGTGTTGGGAGTCTGCTGGAGGTCACAGCGGGTTTTCACCCGGAACTGACGGGTCGAGAGAACATCTATCTCAACGGCACCATCCTCGGGATGAAGCGGGCTGAGATTCGACGCCACTTCGACGAAATCGTTGAGTTTGCGGGGATTGAACGGCATCTGGAGACACCGGTAAAGCGTTACTCGTCCGGCATGTACTCGCGCCTTGCATTTTCCGTGGCTGCTCACCTGGAGGCAGAGATCCTGCTTGTGGACGAAGTGCTTGCTGTTGGTGATGCGGCCTTCCAGCAAAAATGTGTGGGCAAGATGGGGGACGTCGCACGAAGCGGCCGGACGGTGCTGCTTGTCAGTCACAACATGAACGTCATTAACAAGCTTTGCAATCGGGTGCTCGTCCTTCGTGAAGGCGAGGTCGTGCACGACGGATCGGTGCAAAGCGGCATCGATACCTACCTGTGTCACGAGTCCGAGAACGTCGAGTCGACTTGGGAGTTGGCTGAGGCACCCGGAGATGACCTGGTACGGCTGACGCGTGCCTGTGTCACCGATGTTGGAGGCGCGCCCTGTGGAGCCTTTGACATTCAGGAGGGAATTCAACTCGAACTGGAGTTCACGGTCCATGCAACGCCCGATTATCCCCTCGCTCCCAATTTCCGCGTCTTCGAGCCGACGGGCGGATGCGTCTTCATGACATTCGATCACCCGAATCACCATGAGCGGCCGGTCTATCATCGGGCAGGGAACTATCGAGCGGTCTGTCACATCCCGGGCAACCTGTTGGCCGAGGGAACGTACTACGTGACCGCTTGTGTCTCGACTCGTGAACGTCGCATTCCACATGTGTTCGTTGAGAACGCCTTCTCATTCCGCGTCCATGACACGATGCAGCCCGGCAGTGCCCGCGGTTCTGTCTACACGGGGCCTTTCCCCGGTTCCTTCCGCCCGGTCCTTGACTGGGAGCATCAGGTTGATCAAACGACCGAGACCTCACCCACATGTCTGACGCATTCCTGAAGAGCGGCCTGCGCACGCTCGCCAGAGCGTCGCATCGCTATCTGCCTAACGCGGCATCGCCGTCGAAACCTCACAAGTTTCCGACAACGAGCAGCCACGTGTTGATTGCCTGTTTTCCCAAGTCTGGCTCGACCTATCTCTGCAAAGTGCTTGCTGATCTGACCGGGATGCAGCGGACGAACTTTATGCAAGCCCGGACACACGGCTGGTATGTCGAGCAGGACTTGTACGAGCCGACGTTAAAGGCACTTCGCCGCAGCCCCGCGATTGTCCATCAGCACCTGAAGGGGACGCCTCCCAATCTGTTTCTGCTGGCCGAATACAAAGTTCGTCCCCTCATCCTGGTGAGAAACATCGCGGACACCCTGCTGTCTCTGCACGATCACCTCGACCGAGAGGGGCCCGCGGTGCCGACCGGATATGTGCCCCGCCATTATTTCGACTTGGACTTTGACTCGCGGTTGATGTCCCTCATCCGCATGCATCTGCCCTGGTATTTCAACTTCCTCGCGGCCTGGCAGGACGCGACCTCTGAGATCGACCAGAAGTGGTTGAGTTATGAACAGCTGTTTGCAGACCGTGTGGGCACTGTGCGTGACGTTTGTGAGTACTTCGGCATTGCGGCAACAGAATTAGAGATTCAGTCATCCCTCGACAGACTCGATGCAGACGCGAATGCAACCCGCAAGAACATCGGCAAAGCGGGGCGAGGGGCCTCACTCCCCCAGACACACAAGCAGGCGATCCGTGAACTGGCCGATTGCTGGCACTTGACCGAGAAGACCTCACAACTCGTGGGTCTTAACAATCAGGAGTGTGAGCTTCCGGAGGCGCTCTGAGTCGTGGCACCTCGACTGGCAGGATGTCTTGAGAGCTTGTTGTCACTCAGAACGCGTTTGAAAAGTGGTGTTGAGGTGATTTGATGTTCACGTTACATCTCTGGCATGGCAAGGAAGCGATACCC
>JAGQQG010000130.1 GCA_020426325.1 Planctomycetaceae bacterium
TTCAATCCGCGCCCCCGTGAAGGGGCGATCACGTTCATTGCCATCGTGGATCGCCCAGGATGGTTTCAATCCGCGCCCCCGTGAAGGGGCGATCTGGAGCAAGCGGACGATCAGCTTCAACAATCGGTTTCAATCCGCGCCCCCGTGAAGGGGCGATTCCGTTAGCTTAACAGTCTTCCTTGATTGATATTGAAGGCGATGATCCGCGAAGGGTTGAGGGAAGACAGTGGGCATGGCGTGGACGATTCGCAGTAAAGCAGCAAGAGCTGTTGCACCATAGAGTTAGGTGGATCGCGAACCTGCCGGGCGGGCAGTGCGCGCTAGAGGTTCGCTATCACGAAGTTGGCCTACGTGATAAGTGGGCCGTCGATGTCATAGGTGGGCTTCGCGCCGTGGTGTTCGACTCGTCGTTGCCAGTTCCGGCCAAGGTAATAGAACCGCAAGCTATCTTCTGCTTCATCGATGGCCAGCAGTAATCGGTCCTTGCACTGGACCCATTGCGCCGGGTCGACTTGCATCTCGAACACGGAGTTTTGTACGCGTTGACCGTAATCGAGGCAGGTGCGGGCGACGTGCCGCAGGCGGCGTTGTCCGGCGGGATCTTTAGTCGAGACATCATAAGTGACAAGCACATACATGGGCCAGTTGGTTTACTTCCAAAGGAGGGGAGGATAGGCATCAAGGTCGCCACGGAGGAAGCGGGCCATCAGTCGCGTTTGAAGGTGGAGCATCATGCCCACAGTCGCCTTTTCTCCCAGGAACGGATGGGTGAACGGTTCGCGTTTGCGTTCCTGCCATGCAACGAGCACGGTCTTGCGGGTCTCGTCGTCCATGCTGACGCCCCCGGATTCGAGAATGGTGAATCCTTTGGGAGAGACCTGCCGGCGGTTGATCAGTGAAAGCACAAGTCGGTCGGCGAGCCAAGGTCGGAACTCCTCGACGAGATCGAGCGCGAGCCCCGGTCGTCCGGGACGATCGCGGTGGAGGAAGCCAACAGCTGCATCCAGCCCACAGGCCTCGCACGCAGAACGCATGTCGTGGGTGAGTAGTGTGTAGACGAACGACAGCAGTGCGTTGAGTGGATCAAGGGGCGGTCGCCGGGAACGACGCGTGTATTGGAACGCGGGATCGTCATGCTTGATGAGGTCGTTCATCCCGGCGAAGTAACTGGTGGCAGCTTCGCCTTCAAGTCCCCGGAGCTGATCGAGTGACTGGGCCTGTTGAATCTCTGGAATGGAAGCCGTAACACGACTGGCCCTTTGAGTGAGTGCGTCGCGACGTGTGGGGTCGTTCGCATCGCGTGCTGCACGTAGCATGACCGTGCGACCGTTTGCCAGTTTGGCGAGGATGATGGATCTTGCGATCTGCAGACAGGTCGGCTCGTCATCGGCGGAACGGTACTGGGCACGACGCAGCAGCACGTTGCCGGGACTGAAGCCGACGACGGCTGCCCGAAACCTCCCGTGCTCACTCAACAGAGAGACGGAGACGCCTTGCTCGGCACAGGCCTGCATCAATTGCGGGCTCATGTTGACACGACCGAAACAGACGATGCCCTCCAGATTGTGAATCGGGATGCGAAGCTTCGTTTCCTTTTTGACGCGAACGGCGACCGCTGCCCCCTGCTTGGCAAGGTACGCCCCCTGTGTGGTGACAAACAGTGTATTCAGGTGTGTTTTCACAGGGCTCTCGCTTGAGTGCTCAGGTGTGCGATCGGCCTTGTCGACTACTCATCATCCATCCGTGACGGCGAGCGACTGCTTGAGTTGACGGTCAAAGTGCTTGCTTGCCGATCCTCGACTCATCGCATCTGGAAGACAGACCGGCAGCAGCGAGCAGGTGTCGCACTTCTTCTCGCGGACTGCTGGAGGTGTCGTTCCCGATTGAAACATGGCGTGCAAGGTGGCGGCTGCTTCGGTTGTTGTTGCACGAAGCTGCTCGTCAAACGGGACATCAAAGCGGCGGCGTTTTTCCCCATAGAACAGTTGACCAGCCTCGATGTGCACGCTCAGCATCTCCTCCAGACACAGCGCTTGTGCACAAAGTTGCACGCGGTCGCAGTCGTTGCGTTTGGGGCTGCCCCGTTTGTACTCGATCGGTGTGACGGTCCAGCCTGCGAGACCGAGAGCGACACGCTCCCGTAACCAGCCTGCCAGCGAAGTGGCCTGGTCATCGGCTGTTTGGTCTGCCGGTGGACGAAACTCGACGACATCCGCTTTGCCGGTCAGACCGAGCGAGAAGCTCGACAGTGGCAGCCCGCGGGTGATGCGCACGCCATCGCGTGTCTGCGGCTTGCCATCATGTGCCTGTCTATGCAGCACCTGCCCCTCCGCGGTGAACCGATTCTCGACCCACAACCGCTCGACATGAATGAGCGCACACTGCCGCTCACAAAACAGCAAATGCTGCAAAGCAGACAGCGGCAGCAGGTCGTCTTCGGTGTAGGGCATTTAGATTCTGCGATGAATGGTGACTCCCTCGGGAAGAGTTTCCTCGTCGACCGTGACGGTGTAATCTGAAAAGGAGCGGGCGGGAGTCCACTCGCCGTTGTCTCCAGCCTCTCGGGAGACGATTACACGATCGAAGAGCTTGTTCGCCGGTGCGTTGCCCAGCGGGCTTTCATGTTCAAAGACGATGAGTGCCTGAGGGGCCATCTCTCCGCGTGCAGCCGACCGGTCAGCCTCGAACATCTGTGCCAGAGCTGTCCAGAAGAGTTCGAGGTCCTCGCCGTTCTCGTTGAAGCCCGTCTTCTCGGCGAGCTGCGGGTTGATGAACCCATGCACCCGGTAGAGCCCGTAGGGCACGGTGAACTTGCGACCCATCGTCCGGTTGTCACCCGACTGAGCCTCAGCTTCTTTTTCAGTCGTAACGGCACACCGTGTGACGGCGTGCTCTTGCGAAATGATGGGATCGACACTGCGAGCGAGGGCGAACTGGATCGGCCCGCGTACTTGTCCGCAGTTCACGTCCGTTGACATCACGGCCCCGAAGGTGCGGATGTCGAAGAAGTTGCCGCACATCCAGGCGGTGACGTTCCTGGCATCCTCCTCCTTCTTGGGAAGTTTGCGTTTCTCTGGTTTCAGCTTGAACTGCTTGTAGGCTCGCTCATGTTGGAGATTGAGAACGGCCTTTTCCTTGACATAGATTTCAAAGGGCGGTTGCTCCTCCTTCGCCAGCCCGACAAAGTTGCGGACCTTGCGTTTGAGACAGACATCCGTAACGAGTCCCTGACCTGTCTCGGGATCAACCCGAGGCAGATTGCCCGCGTCCGGGTCGCCGTTTGGATTGCCGTCTTTGACGTCGAAGAGGTAGACGAAGTCGTAGCGAGAAATCATAAGAGTTACTCCTGTTCCTGGGTTGCAGTGTCTGATGAAGGTGCCTTTTTGGTGAAGATGTCCTGACGCTGGTGGTAGTAGCCGATTGCAAATAGCCCCTGGTCGCGAAGACTCAGGTGCGAAGGGAATTCATTCAGGGCGTCCACGATGCCTTGAATTCGTTTCTCGTGATACGTGCGGCTGCCCTTGTCGAGTTTGCCGAGATGATGCTGGCTGAGTTTGATCAATCGTGGGAAGACACTCGCAGGCGTCGCTGAAGCCGACCCGAAGTAGCGGTCCTTGATGGTGTCGTTGATTCCCGGCTGGGCATCCTCCTGCGTTTTTTCGAGTTCAGCGAAGAGACGTCCCATGTGATAACTGGCTTCCGACCGTTCAGGTTCGAGTGACATACCGATTTCCTTTTGAAGCGGGTCAAGCCCGACGCGGGCGTTGCGGTTGAGGTGAGCTTTGATCATCGAGGCTCTTAGGTATCGCACCTGTCGATCGGTACGAATTCGTCGGATAAGGGAGGCGAAGAGCAGGTTGGGGTAGGGCGAGCCGGTGAGGATAGCGCGCATTACGGCGCCGCTGAGCAAGGGCGGCAGGTCTTTGGATTCGCGGACTGTTTCGCGGAGCAGTCGCCAGACGGAGGGGAACTCGGGATCGTGATCGCTGCGTGCAAGGGCCAGATCGGCGAAGTGTTGATGCAGGTTTACAATCAGATCGCCGAGCGAACTTTTCCACCAGAAGCGGACGCTGATGCGGGCGGCGTTGGGGGAGAGGCCGAGGACGTAGAAGGGTGTGTCGGGCTCGCCGATGTCGTGCGGGTATTGGCCCTGGGCGATGCGCGTCAGGACGGCGTGGACACGTTTCTGCTGAGCTTCGTCCTCCGCGTCGCGAGACGGGTCGAAGACCCAGGGCAGCAGAGTCTCGGCATCGGTCGGCTGTTCGGTCCAGAAGACGGTCGTCGCGTCGCCGATCTGAATGCGTCGGCCCGGATCGGCCAGCAGACGATTGAGGGCTGTGCAGTATTGAAAGGCTGCCTGTTCACCCACGGGGGCGTTCATGCTTTGGGATTTGCCATAGGACTCGAAGGCATCGAGATTGAACGAGACGATGGATGCTCCCGACGACTGTCCGCCCCAGACGCCCTTGATCTTAGGCTCATGCAGACGGGCGAGAGGGCGCTGGTTGCCTGTGATGAGACACTGGCCGATTGTTGTCTGGGTGTCGTCGGCAGCTGCGATTTGATCCTGCCACCATGCTTTGACGGCGCTACGTTCGTGAACATAGTGGTCGGCAGCGCGAATGCGGAACACGCCAAAGCCCGTACCGATGTCGACGAGTGTCTCATGGTTCGTCGCTTCATCCGGATTCCATTGCTTCAAGAATTTGCACACCGCTTCGAACTCGGGATCGTCGATGGACGAGGCGGCAGCGAGGTGTCGCTCTCGGAAGGCCTCGAAGCTCTCGCGGGTGCGGGCGGGTTTGGGATCGTCGGCCTTATATCCCAGCAAATAGGCCGGGTTATCCCACAGAAAGCAGGGATTGATGCCCGAGCCGGACGGCTTGGCGTTGCCCAGCACGACCATCGAGAGAGGCAGCTGCTTCGCCCCCTCCTGAGTGCGGAGGTCCGTGATTTCGTGCAGGGTGCCTTCAGTATTCACCGTGACACAAAATGCGATGCGCTGCCGGCTATAACCGAACGGCGCGATGTCGCCATTCGGATCATCGGCAAGACGTTCATAGTAGTGGTTGAGTGCCTGTAATATCATGACGTGACCTCCACCGAGAGGCTCGGCTCCAGGGGCGGCACGGTGATGACCCCGTTGCTCATTTGGGCCCGAAAAAAGTGGGGAATGGCGTTGAGTTTCTGGCCGTCGTGACTGCTGAGGGTGTCGTAGGTCTTGCCCGTTGTTGGGGCGAACTCGATGTCGTGTAGGATGTAGCCGAGGTCTTGCTCGCCGGTCAGCTCGGACTCGGGAATCGGTCCTTCGATCCAGTCGAAGTCGCAGGGGAACTCGCGGCAGCCGAGGTAGGGATGATGGAAGTATTGCCCCCGCTCGGCCCGGCGTTTGAAGATGTTGTAATGCTTGGCGATCGGCTCCGAGTCGTCGAGCAGCTCGAAGCGGGCCTCGATGACATACGCGACGTCCCGCAGGATGGTCGCCGCCCGCTGTTGGCGGTCGTCTTCGATGAGAATGGCGAGCGGCCCTTTGAGCGTACCTTTCATGGCCTTGGTCGAATTGGCCGCGGACGCCTTGCTGGCGACTTCGTTGCGACGCAGATTGGTGAAGCGAATCGGCTTGAGGACGTGCAGCCGTTCAACGATCCACCGCACCTGCGGCTTCCAGTAGATCGCCTCCAGTATTCCCCGTGCCGAAGAGGGGGTCAGCACGTCGTAACTGACGCGCTCAACCTTCATCTCTGGGCGAGTGAAACAGGCATAGTCGCCCCAGACCTTGAGGCGGATGGGTGATCGAGCCGAAACCAATCCTGTCATGACTCCTCCCCGATTGACAAAAAGTTTATTTCTATTATAGTGTGGAGTATTCTATTATAGTGTGGAGTATTTATGAAGTCAATCATCTTCTCGATCGATCTCAGGAGGAATTCAAGATGAGAATTCGGAGCGAACGGACAATTTCAGTTACCGAGACCCGCACGTTCATCGAAGATTGCCAAAAGGCTGAAACAGACCCAACCAACTTACGGAAACGTGAGGGAATCTTTGCATGGCTCATCACGATGGCTCGCTGTTTTCGTATCGCAATAGGGGGCGAACAGGAATGACTCACCTGGAAGTTGATGCCGGCTTCCATTTACCAGCACGATGAAGGAAAGTGCGAATGCCATAGGTATATCGCCTCCTCACGGGTGGCGCGGATTGAAACGATTTATAGTGGGGAGTAAGCAGTAGAAGCAGGGGGGCGTGCATCCGCAGGGTGCATGCCCTCTTTCGTTTCTCCTCATGCAATCAGTGTTTCAGCCTCCATAAATCCCGGTCGATCGATGCGGAGGCCGAGTTGTTCGTCGTAGGCGTCGGGGTTCGTCAGCAGGGCGTAGCCGTGTTCGGTTGAGACCTGGACGTCGCCCGCACGGAGCAGTTCATTGAACATGTACTCGAAGACGTTGACCGAATAGCGTTGCAATTGACGGAGCAGGCCGCGTGAGGAGCCGGCTTGATCAAGTTCATCGATGAGCTTTGTCGCCATCTCGTCGTAAGGAACGAAGATGCTGTGTGAGGCGTCCTCGATCATGCGGAAGCGTTCGGCAGCCGTACGAAAGTCGAACGCGAACTTTTGTAAGGGCTTGGGGAAGCAGCCCATTACGTCCGGCTTGTCCCACTGATGCTCGCCTCCCTGCTTCCAGTAGTGCAACTCGAAATACCGCTGGATGGCTGCTGGGTCAAGCAGGTCATCGAAGTCGGGCAGGACCTCTCTCGCCGTGGAGGTGACCTGTGACAAATAGCCATGCAGCTTGACGTCCGTCGGCTCGAACACGAAGACGTCACCGCTTTTCAGCCGTCCTTCTCGATTGCAACGACCAGCGGCTTGTGCGATGGAATCGAGACCCGTCATCGCCCGGAAGACGATCGGGAAGTCGACATCGACCCCCGCCTCGATGAGTTGCGTACTGATGACACGGCAACATCTCTTATCCTTGAGTCGCTCGCGGATCTCGATGATCTGGCGACTGCGGTGCTCGCCGCACATCAATGTGCTGAGGTGAAACAAGTCATCAGCCTCGGCCTGCTGCGCTTGCAACATCCGATACAGTGACGAGGCATGGGCCCGCGTGTTGACGATGCACAGAAACGACGACTGCTCCTCAAACCGCTCGACGAGTTGACTGTCGGTCTGCGCCCCGAGCGAGTGGGCACGAACACGTTGCATGTTCTCGTCGAGTTGGCGTGGATCGGGGATGATCTCCTGCACGTTCTCCAAACCAATCGCGAATCCCTCGCGTCGGTTGAGGACCGGTTGGGTCGCCGTGCAAAGGACGATGGTGCAGCGGTAGTCGGTGACGAGTTCCCGCAGGACCGCCAGGCAGGGTTGCAATAACTCGACCGGCAGCGTTTGAGCCTCATCCAGTATGATCACGCTGCCGATGAGGTTGTGCAGTTTGCGACAGCGTGACGTGCGGGCGGCAAATAGTGACTCGAACAACTGCACGTTGGTCGTCACCACGAGCGGTGCGTCCCAGTTCTCCGCAGCGAGTCTCGACCGCCTTGTCTCACGCTTCGGATCGAGGTTCGAGTGATGTTCCAAGACGACATCCTCAGCGAGATCGCCGAGCACGCGTCGAAACTGTTCGGCAGTCTGTTCGATGATGCTTGTAAACGGAATCGCATAGACGACTCGTTTGAGAACGTGCAGATTTGCGTGATCGAGAGCGAAGGCAAGCGATGCGAGCGTCTTGCCGCCTCCGGTGGGCACGGTGAGCGAGAAGAAGCCGGGAGGAGACGTAGCCGACTCTCGACATGCGGCCAGCACTTCCGTACGTCTCTGATTGACGTCGGTGTCTTCGCTCGACCGCGACAACTTAGAGAGATAATCGTCGAGTGATTGCTTGATCGCCGGGAGAAGTACTTTCGTCTCTGGTCGCTCGGCTGAGCGGGCGATGTCCATAAAGGCTTCCGTCGCGAGGAAGTCTGCATCGACGAGACACGAGAAGAGCATGCGTGTGAACAGGGCAACTTGAAATGAAGCTCGTGCTTCATCGGCTTGATTGATGGCCAAGGGTGGGATTGTCAGCGGATCGCCAACATCTCGGATTTCGGTCGGGGCCTCGTCAAAGGGGGCGATATTTTTTGCCAGGCGGCCCTCCAGACTTGATGGGCTGCCAGCTGCATCCGTCAAACCCGCATGATGCCCGGCAATGACGTAGGCCAGCAGTTTTCCCCACGGCTTCACGACAGAGTCAGCGTGCTGTGCTCCAGCTGTCGAATGGTCGACGCGACTGTGTTGTTCGAGATGCGCTTCGAGACCGTTCTCTGCCCTCAGGTAGTCCTGAAACTCTGCTGAGTACTTGCCGAGATCATGCCAACGCCCGACAAGCTCGCCCCATTGCCGAGCGCTCATCTCTTGGGCCATCTCGCCGGCCCGACGCTCGACTTCGCGAAGATGGACGTCCAGGGGCTCCCAAGATTCAGGGAGGCATCCCGCAATCGTATGTGCGTAGTGCTTGAGAGACATGAGTTGGCCCGCGAAGCTGTTGCCATTAGTGTACAGACACTCACATTCATGGGCCAGTCAGTGTGAATGGAAGTCCGAATCACACAAGTCGCGGTCACTCACAGGACAGTACATCAGAGTAGCCAGCACGGATACGATGGTGAAGTTGCCATAAAGGCGACAGCCAAAAAGGCCGAAGCGTGAAGGTGGTGTTGAACTGTTGTTTTTTCGCGAAGTCACCATCGGATTGATTATCCGATGGCCGAAACGGGGCCACAGCAGGTTCCTCAAGTTTGCCAACAGTCCGGGTGTCACGCGAATTGGTGTCGTTGACTCCCGTGTCCAAGGTTGAGCCATGTCTGCTGTGGCCTCGGCGAGCCATTCAAGCTTGGGATGGTGAATCGTTTGTTGGTTATGTTAAAGGGTCCAAATGCGACCGGAATGCATTGCATTCGGGAGAACTGACCAAAGTGTCCACCGGGTAATGGGGTCGGATCTGAGGGCGGTTGTAGTACAACCGCAAGTGGGGTGAAAGCGGGCTTTTCGAGGCCAATGGCAACGGCCAAAATCGAACGCAACTTGTGAAACAACTGGGCATTGAGGCGAAAAAGTGGATTCGCCGGGATTGCTTATGAGTCCGCTGCTCTAACCGATTGAGCTACGGCCCCTAGTCGTGCGTCTGAATGGAGCATTGCCATCGGGAACGCGGTGTGCGTCAACGTAAGATGTGGCCGATCGACGCCCTCAGTGAAACCGAAGAAACGCGAATGTATCTTGATTGGCTTCCGCATCAGGATGGTCAATGGTTGCACAAACTCATGAGAAAAAATGCATGGCGGGAACATTGAAAGCCCCGGAACCGATATTTCGAAAGTATCTCAGGGAGTGGAATGAACTACAAGCCGCAGGGAAGCCGAGAACGAAAACCGGTGCTGTGGATCGTATTCGCAAGTGCAACGCTTTTCAGTACATGCTGTCAGTGATGGTAACTCGGTTTTTTCTTCGGCTCATCAGCTTGGATTGTTTTATAACATTTCGAAATCTGAAACGGGCTGCTCAGAGAGGCTTTCATGATTCAACACACGATTCAACGAATGGTGATTTGAAACTGGAGAGCGATCAGATTTCCTCAGTTCACCTGACACAGCGACACGTATGATGGTTCTCCCTTGAGAATAAACTGCAAACGTGGATTCATGACCTTACACAGGGACCAGGCATCGCGTGTCACACTGATCTCCGAATATCGTGTCTCCGAAAGAGGAGTACCCCACAAAGGACATTCTGAAACGACTGTGTCAGTCAATCCGAAGAGCAGCTTCGCACAGCAAATTGAGCAGGGCAAACGGGAATCGAAACTGGGTAATTCATGACCGAACGCCGACTAGGAAGCATCTCAACCTCAATCATTTCACTCTGCGAGGTTGTTGACTTCGCTTCGTCCAGTTGATGAAGTGTCGAGATGGGTTCTTCGTCAACTGATCTCCTGAATGTCGCGATCCAGCATCATCGATCCGGGCGTCTGGCCGAGGCGGAGCGGGTGTATCGGGAGATCCTGAGTCGCGAGCCGAATCATGCGGACGCGATGCAACTGCTGGGGACACTGGCCGATCAGTGTGGGCATCATCAGCAGGGGGTCGAATTGATCAGCCGTGCGATCCAGCTCAGCCCGCGACCGCTGGCCGGCTGGCACAACAATCTGGGCGAGGCGCATCGCAAGCTCAAACAGTTCGGCGAGGCGGAAGCAGCCTATCGACGAGCAATCAAGACCGATGCGAAACATGCGGGGGCTCATAATAATCTGGGCCTCATCCTGCATGAGACCGGACGCACGAGTGAGGCCGTCCGCAAGTTTGAGCGGGCACTCGAACTGCAGCTGGACTTCGCCGAAACGCACCGCAATCTTGCGACTGCCTTGCATCGTTTGGGTGAGACCGAGCGTGCACTGCATCATCTGCGGCGAGCTGTACAGATCCGTCCGAGTTATCCGAAAGCCCAACATGCTCTCGGACTGCTTTTGCATGAAACGGGCGACCATGACGGAGCGATCGAGGCGTTGCGACAGACGGTCAGTCTCACGCCGAACGATGCTGACGCCCAGCATGCGCTCGGCATCGTGCTCCACGAGTCGGGACGGTCGGACGAGGCGGTCACTCACATGCAGCGGGCTGTTCAGCTGCGCCCCGACATGGCTGAGGCTCATCACGATCTGGCTGGTTTGCTCCGTCAGCAGAAGCGACTCAATGAGGCGATCGTTCACTTTCGTGAAGCCCTGCGGATCAACCCGCACTCGGCAGGCGGTCATGCGAATCTGGCGAGGGCTCTTCAGCAGAACGGCGACCTCATTCACGCCACGACCGAATTTCGTCGGGCTCTCGATCTCGACCCCAGCTTGCACTCCGCTCAGGGAGCGTTGGTCCACGCACTCCAACATCAATGCGACTGGAGAGATCTTGCTGATCAGACTCGACTGACGATTCAATCGATCGACTCCTCAAATTTGTTGGGGCAGACGATCTCGCCCTTCATCGGTCTGACGCTCTCTGAACCGACATCTACCGCTCAACAACTCGCCTGTGCGAAAGCATGGGTTGCACAAAACCTCGCCGCGTGGCAGCGGCGTGCCCCGTTGTTTCACCAGCCACGAACACCTCGGGCCGATGGTCGCATCGTGCTGGGATATCT
Source organism: Planctomycetaceae bacterium (assembly GCA_020426325.1). Classification (GTDB taxonomy): domain Bacteria; phylum Planctomycetota; class Planctomycetia; order Planctomycetales; family Planctomycetaceae; genus JAHBXU01. The sequence continues at coordinate 11,177 of JAGQQG010000130.1, forward strand.
CTCGGCTGACTTTCATCAGCACGCCACCGCTGACCTCGCGGCTGAGATGTTCGAGCAGCACGACCGCGAGCGGTTCGCGGTGCATGCTTATTGCTATGGTCCCGATGACCAGAGTCCCATGCGGCAGCGACTGCTGAATGCGTTTGACCGTTACGAACACATTGGCGGTCTCTCGCACGAGCAGGCGGCTCGCAAGATTGCAGCGGACGGCGTGGACATCTTGATCGATCTGAAAGGTTATACCGAGCACGCGCGGCCTCAGATTCCGGCTCTGCGTCCCGCACCGATTCAGGTCAATTACCTCGGCTATCCCGGCACGATGGGAGCCGATTTCATCGACTACATTCTCGTCGACGATGTGATCGTGCCGGCGTCCGAACAACCGCACTTCACCGAACGACTGGTCCATCTGCCCGGCTGCTATCAAGTCAACGACAGTCGCAGGGCCGTCGCGGAACAGACGCCGTCCCGAGCCGACTGCGGGCTGCCGGACGAGGGGTTTGTGTTTTGCTGTTTCAACAATAATTACAAGCTCACACCTGCTGTGTTTGACGTCTGGATGCGTCTGCTGCACTCGATCCCCGGCAGCGTATTATGGTTACTGGAAGCTCATCGCGTCGCCGCTGACAACCTTCGCCGCGAGGCAGAGTCGCGTGGCGTCTCGTCCGACCGGCTGGTGTTCGCCCCGCGTTGTCCGCCACACCAGCACCGTGCCCGCTACCGGCTGGCCGACCTGTTCATCGACACGTTCCCTGTCAACGCCCACACCACCGCCAGCGAAGCCCTCGCTGCCGATTGTCCGCTGGTGACGATCGCCGGCGACACATTCATCTCCCGCGTCGCCGCCAGCCTGCTGCAAGCCCTCAACCTCCCCGACCTGATCTGCACGAATCTCGATGACTATGAAGTCCGCATTCTCGCCCTGTCTCAACACCCTGACCAACTCGCCGACATCCGCCATCGTCTGCGAACCGCCCGACAAGCAACCAACGTCTTCGACGGCACCCACTTCGCCCGCAACCTTGAACTAGCCTACCTCACCATGTGGAAATTCCACCAATCCGGCGAGGAGCCGCAACCTTACGTTGTTGCGAGTTAATCATCAGGTCAGACAGCTGAGTAGGCGATCAACTGATCGTAATACATGTTGTTATTTGTCCGATCGAGAGGCGCGATGAGTTGACGCTCAGTACGCCCTTCAGTCAATCTTGGGGGGCAATCTCATCGCCGAATCGGCGCTGCTATGTCATCGAACACTAGAATTGAACGGTCTGAGGTAATTCAATTCCGACCGCCTCCGGCCATTGATTCACCTCCATCGACCAGGATTCCTCACGACGTGGTTCAGTAAGCGGAATGATCCATGACTTGTGTCTCCATGTACGATGGACAGTCGTCATGTCGAGTTCCGGGTCGACAAGCAACTGAGGTTTTCGTCCATTCAGCGAAACCAACGAAACGACGCGGACCTCAACATCAATCCCTTGGCGGCGGAAAATGTCGCCAACCACATGGGCAGCTTCGACAATATGATCCGGAGAAACCGAAATGAAATAGCCTTGGCGGAAATGATAAATCCGGGAGATCGGGAATTCGAGCGTTTCTCCGGACGACTTCACTGTGACGTAATAGCGAATCCAAAAGTCTTTGCGTGAAAGCATCATCCGCCAGGCAAATTGTTGACCTTCTTCGGTCCAGCTTGGGTCTCCAGGGTAAAGGAACTGTCGAAGTGGAAAGAGTAGTTGCCAGGAGACATAGACACTGAGCAAACCGACGGTCATTTTCTGTCGAGTGGAAAGCGGTCTGCCCTTCTGTTGTTCAGCATCGGGGATCTTCACACCCGGCAATCGAAGTAAACGGCGTGGCCAGTTTGACGGAAACAGAATCGGCGTCGCTAAAATCATGAACCATGGAAAATAGTCGATATCGAACAGGATGGAATTGCTGATGTGAAAACAAATTGCCACCGCGTACGTGAACAGGCGAGTTCTTCGCCAGAGCAGCAGCGGAACTGCAAGCAAATCGAACAGAAGACCAAACCAGGCGACGAACATGGCAACCAACGGTTCCGTGAGGTAGGAACCGATGAGAGGCAGATCGCTGTTCGCAGCCAACATGGCATCGACCGGTTTGGAAAGGAGCCAGTCGGAATTCAGCTTAGCAATTCCTCCGTAGAAATATGGGATTGCGATTTGCAGGGCGAGCAGCCAATGGCACCACACTGGAACAATGCCAGGTTGATGCCAGAAAAGTGAATCGAGCGAAAATGATCGGTTGGCAGGAATGAAGCACAGGAGAAATGCTATCAGGCATGTCAGATAGTAATGGTTCTGAAGCATCGCTGCTTCGACGAGGAACAGATACGTGTATGTAAGAAATACGAGGATGATGTTAATTCGGTAGAAGAGTCCAAGTGCCACTCCCAGCCCCGCAAGTCCCATCGTATAAAAGAGGAATCGCGTGGCCATCGGTGAAAGTGGAACCACCCATTCAAATCCATAAAACGTTAAATGGTTGGGATGGACGGTCGAGTAAGTGTCAACGTATCCTCGCGAGACAAAATAATAGACGTGCCACATGACGACACATCCAAATGAGACGCGGAAAAACGCGATGCCAGCCGCATCCGTTGGCTGAAAGAGACGCTGGACCCCGCGCGAATAGGAATAGGATGGGGTCGCCTCAGCTGTCGGTTTGTTCTTTTGCTGAATCATCGGATAAAGATTCTGCCATTCTTTATGAAACGATTGTCAGTCCGGTAAGCTGCGATAGACGATGGACGTTTTCCAGCGATGCGGCTGTCACTCCTTGTCATCAGTGGCGACTTGGTCGGCGAAGTAGGTTCCCTCGTATCGTTTCCGATAGGCTTTCAAGAGCCGTTCCTGTTTCTCAGGTGGTTGGGAGTGGAGTTGTTCGTAGGCGATGCGGGCGAAAACTTCGCGATTGAATTTGGAATCCTGCTTCTGTTGACTGACGAGTTGAGCCGGGTGGGTCAGGCTGTGCCTAAAGCTCAAGTTGCCTCATCGAAAGATAATCGAAACTGATTTGTTCTCAGTTTCTACACAATTCGCGAATCGGCTTCCCCTCTCCCAACAGAATTGGTTGTGGTCGGCCCGTGTGGTCGGGGAATGACAGGTGTTGGTAGTCGATGCCGAGGTGGTGGTAGAGGGTTGCGATGAAGTCGGCGCGGCTGGCGATTTGGTCGGTGGCGTCTTCGCCTCTTTGGTCCGTCGCTCCGATGATCCGACCGGTCTCGACACCGCCGCCAGCGAAAAGGATTGAGGTCGCGCGGGGCCAGTGGTCGCGGCCCGGTTGAGTGGAGCCGGTGGGGCCGCTGGCAATGCGTTGGCCCGTGCTTTGCTGGTAGTTGATCTTTGGAGTGCGGCCGAACTCACCGGTAACGACGAGCATGACCCGCTCATCGAGGCCCCGGTCGTAGAGGTCTTCGATCAGGGCAGCAACGGCCCGGTCGAAGAACTGGCAGCGGTACTGCATGGCCTCGAAGCAGTTTTGATTGACGGCGTGATCGTCCCAGTTGCCGACACCGCCGCACAGGTCTCCGGAGAACTGCGTGGTCACCAGATCAACGCCCGCCTCGACCAGTCGCCGGGCCATGAGCAGTTGCTGGCCCCAGCGGTTGCGGCCGTAACGGTCGCGGGTATGCTCGTCTTCCTGGGTGATGTCAAAGGCTCTCGTCGCTGCCTCGCCGGTCAGCATGTTGACGGCTGACTGCTCATGCGTGTCGAGAGCTGACATATCGAGCGTCGTCGCCATGTGCCGCTTGAAGTGATCGAGCTGTTGACGGAGTCCGATGCGATCGGAAAGTCGTCGCACACGTGCTTCGTCCGGCAGGCCGATGTTGGGGACGGCGAACCCCGCGTCGTTAGGGTCGCCGGTAATCATGAACGGCTCGAAGGCAGGGCCGAGATAGGCCGAGCCTGCGTAGGACGTTGGATTGACGGCCACATAGTTGGGCAACTCGCGGTCGCCCGCGTAGCGCACTTTGTGCGCGATCGAAAACAGATCCGGATGCAACGGCTTATTGCGAAGCACACGCTCCGGATGACCGGTAAGAAGCTGCTGCGTTCCCTGCTGATGGCAGAACCCGGTGTGCACGACGCTTCGCAACAGCGTGAAGCGGTCGGCCACCTTGGCATGATGTGGCAGCAACTCGCAGAGATCGATTCCCGGCACGTTGGTCGCGATCGGCGAGAAGGGACCACGATAGTCCGTTGATGCGAGCGGCTTCGGGTCGTAGGTTTCCAGATGACTTGCCCCGCCATGCAGCCAGACGAGAATGACAGCGGTGTTCTTCGCTGTGCCGGTCGATGCGGCAGCCCGCTGTCGTAGCAATTCACTCAATGAGAGGGCACTGAAGCCACCGAGGCCGGCTCGCAGTACTTCGCGACGTGAGAGTGGGGAGGTCATAAGCGTCAGCCGTCCGGACAGGACACGGGTGGGTCTCTCAAAGTATAACCGCTGGAGGAATCGAGAGGCAAAGACTCGTTGTTTCCCTCGCCACTTGAGGGAGAGAGACAGATTCTAAAGCCTTGGCAAAGAATCAGTGGGGCGGTGCAGTGAGAATAGGATGGCGAACTCGCACGTCGCCCCCTCACCCTGCCTTCGGCGCTTCGCTTGAAGGCTGTCCCTCTCCCTCACGGGGAGAGGGGTTGTGCAAGCCCGACACATTTGTGGAGCGATGATTGTGAAATCTGGATCGATGTTGTTTGTGATCGGTTTGTGTGTCTTCGTGACAAACGACGCACTTGCCGCACCGCCGAACGTGATCGTGATCTTCTGCGACAATCTGGGCTACGGCGACATTGAGCCGTTCGGATCGACATTACATCGCACGCCACATCTGAATCGTATGGCTGAGGAGGGACGGAGGTTTACACACTTCTGTGTGACAGCGGGCGTCTGCACGCCGTCACGGGCGTCGCTCATGACCGGGTGTTACGCTCAGCGCATCGGCATGCATACCAACCCGCGGGACGGGCAGGTGCTGCGGCCCATCTCGCCGTACGGTCTTAACCCTGATGAAGTCACGATCGCGGAGGTGCTCAAGCAGCAAGGGTTTGCAACGGCCATCATCGGCAAGTGGCATCTGGGGGATCAGCCGGAGTTTCTGCCGACACGCCAGGGGTTTGATCTGTTCTACGGCATCCCCTACAGCGACGACATGACACAGGATGTTGGCGTACGGATCGGCGAACGGCTACAGGGCAACGAATGGCCGCCACTCCCGCTGATGAAGAATGAAACCGTCATCGAGGCTCCAGTCGATCGCGATGAACTCACGCAGATCTATACTCGACGTGCGTTGCAGTTTCTCGAGGAACATCATGAAGGGCCGTTCTTTCTCTACCTGCCGCAGGCGATGCCTGGGAGCACGAACGAGCCGTTTGCGAGTGAGGCTTTTCGTGGCAGGAGTCGCAACGGTCCGTGGGGGGATGCGATCGAGGAGTTGGACTGGTCGACCGGACAGATTCTCGACAAGCTGGTGGAACTCGACATCGACGAGGAGACACTCGTGATCTGGACCTCAGACAACGGTGCTCCGCTCGCGAAGGACATGAGCAATCTCTCACGCGGATCGAATCTCCCGCTTTATGGTCGAGGCTACACGACGGCAGAAGGGGCGTTTCGAGTGCCGACGATCATGTGGTGGCCCGGCACCATCCCCGCTGGAACGACGTGCAACGACCTCGCCTCGACGATGGATGTGCTGTCCACGTGCGCTCATCTCGCAGGCGCAGCCTTACCTGACGATCGCATCATTGACGGCAAGGACATTCGCCCGTTGATCATGGGCGATGCAGAAGCAACCTCACCATACGAAGCTTTCTACTACTATCAGACAGACCAGTTGCAGGCCATTCGCAGCGGCCCCTGGAAACTGTTCGTCCCCCTCAACAGTTTTACACAGCATCCACATCTCACGAAGGCCGACCTCCCTGCCGACGGCGGGATGACGCGGCCTCTGTTGTTCAATGTGGTGGAAGACATCGGCTCGACCACCGACGTCGCAGACCAGCACCCGCATATCGTTGACCGATTACTGAAATTTGCAGAGTCGGCCCGGAATGATCTGGGGGACCGCGATCTTCCCGGAGCAAATCAACGTCCCCCCGGGCACGTATCCGATCCGCAGCCTCGGTTGCTTAGATAGGATTTGTCATCCGCGTTCAACTGGGGACGTCTCCTCATCGGCCGTTGGACCGTTTATTCCCATTGAGGTCACGAAGCGAAAAACTTTCTGTTTTTTTCGGGAATCGCTGTAAGGATTCTGGATGTCACTCGTACTGTTAGGTGACAGAATGATTTCGTGGTCATTAGAGGCACATGGGCATGCCCGGTGTCTCACCCGTTGGTTTGTGGCCGCTCTGTTCGTTGACACGGCGACGGCAGAGTCACGATTGCAAT